>JAADDU010000117.1 GCA_013153755.1 Campylobacterota bacterium
CAATGGTGTTACATCTCAAAGGATAAATGAATTTAAAATATCTTCTGATGAACAGATAAAATATCTCTTAGAAACACTTAAAAATTTTAGAACTTTTTTTAGACCTGCTAAAAATAAAAAATTATTTTCTATTAAAGATACTATAGATAGTGTTTTAAATCTTTTAAGTGATGAACTTATTAGATACTCTATTAATGTTCAGGTAGATGCAGAAGAAGATTTTAGTATATTGGGTAATGAAAATGAATTTAAACATATACTTCTAAATCTATTTAATAATTCCAAATATGCTTTTTTAGAAAATAAAATCAAAGATAGAAAAATTATCATAAATATACTCAAAAAAGAAAAAAAACTAGAATATATAGATAATGCTGGTGGTATAAAAGAGGAGATGTTATGTAATCTTTTTGAGATGCATAGTTCAACAAAAGGGGAAGATGGCTCAGGAATAGGGCTTTATATCTCACAACAAATTGCGTATAAACATAATGGTGAACTCATAGCTAAAAATATTAATGATGGTTCAAAATTTATTTTTCTATATAAAGGGTAACAAATGGTTTCTTTAGATAATTTAGAGTCTATTTTAGAAGAAGACAATATAATTTTTTTAACTTATGGTGGAGTATTTACACAGTCACTTATAGTTGGAATGACAGGTGTACTTGAAAAAGAGGTAGAAGAAGCCGAACTTTCTATGAAAACTTCCAATAACATTTTTGTTATTTTTATAGAACTTGCTCAAAATGTTATGAATTATTCAAAGAGTGCAAGAGTAAAAGAGACGCTAAATCCAAAAGCTCTCGTATATGTAGGTAAATTAAATGAAAACTACTTTGTTAGTAGTCAAAACATTATCACAAAAGAAGATAAAGAAAAGATGGAACCTATGCTAAATCAGATTACTAATTCAACACAAGCTGAGATAAAACAGATGTATAGAGATGTAAGAAGAAGTGGTAAAGCTACACATGAAAAAGGTGGTGGACTCGGATTTTTAGAGGTTGCCAAAAAAGCTAAAAAGATAGAATATAGTTTTAAAGATTTGCAAAATGGTAAATACTACTATAAGATATGTGCTACACTTTAAAGAAAAACGCTATTTTCTATAAGATTTTAGTCTTATTAGTTTTATCGTCTTTTTTATATGCTAAAGATATTAGAGTCTCTTATGACCCTGATTATGCTCCATTTTCATACTCTGTTGATGGTGAAGCTTATGGACTTTTTATAGATATATGGCAGTTATGGGCAAAAAAAAACCATCACCATATATCGTTTATACAAGGTAAAAACTGGGACGACGCACTAAAGCTTTGTAAAACAAAAAAGGTAGATTTTTTTCTTGGAACAACATCTTATAAAAAGTGGATGAAAGGGAGTAAGGCTTACTATAAAACAAAAACTGCTCTTTATCTTTTAAAAAATTTTGACAAAAAGATGCATACTATCGGTATAGTTGGTGAGGATTATAGAGAAAATTTAATAAAAAAGTTACCTCATACTTCCATAATCTCTTACGAAACTTATACACAGTTACTAAAAGCACTATTAACACATAAAGTTGATGCTATATATGATGATACCATAGCCATATCATACTATGCTATTAAAAATAAATATAATCACCTGATAAAACACTCAAATATCCTTGCAGAAATCTCTGCCATTCAAGCTATCTCAGCTACAAAACAAAATATACATCTTTTTAATGTTGGTTTTACTAATTTAACTCATAAAGAACTTGAAAAGATAGAGGTAGAATGGATTTTAGATAAAGATATGAGATTTTATAACAATGCAAACTTTTTAAAGAAAAAAGAGTTTAGTTATGTTTTTGACCCTGATTGGAAACCTTTTGAGTATAAGGATGAGATGAGTAATGTTCATATGGGGATTATTGCTGATATACTAAGTCTTATATCTTCTAAATCTAAACTTTCTTTTAAACCAGTTGCAACAGATACATGGGCAGAGTCGGTAAAACTAATCAAAGAACATAAAGTAGATATGATGAGTGCTGTTCCTTGGACTAAAGATAGAGATAAATATCTAAATTTTACTAAAAAAAGTATCTACAGTTATCCTGCTGTTTTAGTTACAAATAAAAATAAAAAATTTACCATAAATGAAAAGTTTGAAAATATTACTATAGGAGTAGTAAAAGATAACTCTCTTGGAGAGTGGGTAAAACATAAGTACCCAAATGCAAATTTTGTGTATTTTGATACAGTTAAAAATGGGTTTGAGGCTTTAGAAGATAATGAGGTAGATTTTTTTGGTATAAATGGTGTTAGTGCAACTTACTATATAAATGTTTTAGGGTTTAATGATGCCAAAGTATATACTATCTTAGACTATATGTTTTACTTAAAAGTTGCACTCTTAAAAAGTGTAGAACCTGAAGCATTAGCCCTTATAGATGAAGCATTATCTAGTATAACTCAAAAAGAGTTTAGCGATATCTACCATAAATGGACATCTATTACTGTAAAAAAAGAGGTAAAATGGGAACTTATACTTTGGATAGTTAGTATCTCTTTAGGGATTGTATTTATCTTTATATTTATCAACAAAAGGCTCAATAAGCTTGTGATTAAAAAAACAAAACAACTAAGAGAACTTAATGAAAATCTTGAATCCAAGGTAGAACAAAGGACAAAAGAACTCGCACAAATCAACAAAAAAATGCAAGATAACATACAATACGCATCATTAATTCAAAACTCCATACTTCCTCATAACAAACAACTAAGTGATTTTTTCAAAGAGCATATAGTTATATGGGAACCAAAAGATATAGTTGGTGGGGATATATACTTTTTTCAACAAATAGATAAAGATGAAGCCCTTGTTTTAGTCATAGATTGTACAGGACATGGAGTATCTGGTGCTTTTGTAACTATGCTTGTAAAAGCGATAGAAGAGCAACTTCTTTCTACTCTACCTAAAGATTTACAAACACCTTCAAATATATTAAAATCATTTAATCACTCTTTTAAAAAACTTCTTTTTCAAACTTATACCAACTCAAATGTTGGGTTTGATGCTGGTGTGATTCACATAAATAAAAAAACAAATATTCTCTCATTTGCAGGAGCAAATATAGCACTAAATTATATGTATGAATCTAAACTAAATACATTAAAAGCAAATCGTTACTCTGTAGGTTATGTAAATTCTAAAGATGAGTATCATTATGTACAGCACCAACTAACACTTAAAAAAGGGATGACTTTTTATATAACAACTGATGGTTATTTAGACCAAAATGGTGGTAAGAAAAGCTTCCCGTTTGGTAAAAGACGTTTTTTTGAACTTCTTGAAAAGTACCATAAAAGAACATTAGATGAACAAAAAGATATCTTTTTAAACACACTAAAAGAGTACCAAAATACACAAGAAAGAAATGATGATATAACGCTTATAGGGTTTAGAGTTTTATAGTTATAAAAGTATTTGAAGGTTTTATATCTATCTCATAATCTAAATGATTTAAGATATTATATAGATTTGAGTTATCTATCCATTTTCAAGTTTAGAGAGTGTAGCACAGCTTATACCAGACATGTTTGCTAAGTGTTCTTGTGTTATATACTTTTCTTTTCTAAAGATATGGCAAAACTCTTATACATTTTTAAAATATTTATCTAAAGTAACTCCAACTGCATAAGATACATATCTTCACCATCTAAAACATCAAGTTCTACACTTTGACATGAGGGGCAACAGTATTCATTTTTTTCTAGAGTTGATTCTTTTAAACAGTTATGGCATCTTATCAAAATGGGTTGGAGATTTATGATAAACTCACAATCCTCACACATAGTATTTTCTTTAAAGGTATCAAATGCAGTTTGTAGCAAATCAGGTTCAACACCACTCATCACACCTATTTTAACTACTACCTTGGTAACTTTTGTACTATTGTTTTTTCTTGCATTTTCTTCGCAACTATCTAAAAGTGACTGAACTATACTATATTCATGCATTATATTTTAACCTTTTTGGAGTTTTTGTTGGGCATATTTTATATACAAAATCGTATCTTAGTTTATGAAAAGAGCTTTTTTCACCCCAAAATTCGTCATACATAATTTTTATCTCATCCTCTTTTGCTTGTTCTATCATATCTTTGTTTTCCTCTAAATAATCTTGTTTATCATATATAAAATCATCAAATTCATCTTCATCAACTAAAAGTTTATCACAAAATATCCTCAGATTTTTAAAATAATCTTCATCATCAAGCACTGCATCTAACATACCCATATCTTTGGCTTGTTTTGAACTTATGGGCAGACACTCATCAAGAAGTTTTTTAGCCATCTCTTTACCCACCTTTTTAGGTAGTGTGTATGTGTGGTACTCACTCCCACTTAGTCCAAGTGTTTTGTAGTGTGGATTTAATACAGCACTTTTAGATGCAATAACATAATCACAAGCAAGAGCTAAAAATACACCACCTGCACCACTGTTTTGATGAAGTGAAGCAACCGTTATGACATCTTCGGCAAATATGACACTTTTTACTAAGTCATTCATAGCATTTATATTGCTCCAGCCATCCTCGCCGTTTTTTTTACTATCTTCTAAGATATTTAGATGGATACCATTACTAAAGAAGTCTCTGCCACCAACTAAAACTATAACTTTTGCACTCTGGCTTAGATGCTCAAAGGCATATTTTAGCCGTATGCATTGCTCAGAGTTCATAGCACCGTTGTGAAAGTTAAAACAAAGATATGCCACATCCCCATCTTTTGTAGAGCTTATCTCATAAAAAGTTTTGTAACTCATATCAAAAAGGAGGGGTAATCTTTGCTCTTTTATACCTTTTAGTTTGTCTTTTAAAACATAAGTAGAGGGGAGTTTAAAACCATTTGGTGTCTTTAGATGTGTTATCCATAAAGCCCCATCTATGGTTGAGAGACAAATAGCACCATCTCGTTTTGCTAAAATCTCTTTTGGTTTATCCCCCTTTAACCTCTCCTCTTCCCATGCTCCAAAAAGTGTGCATCTAAGAGAAAGTAATTCATCCTCTACACCTGGGAAACTATCTAGTGTGTTTATCTTTTTTATGATGGTTTTTGTGCTATCTTTTTGCCAGTCTATCTTAATGGATGGTTTTTTATTTAACGGGTTTAGTATTTGTGATGTTTTTTTACCCTCTTTGTAGTTTTTAAAAAACTCATCAAAGATACTAAAGTAACCTTTTTTTACTTCATTTCTGTAAAGTGAAGCTTTGTAAGTATCTCTCACATCAAACTCAAATGAAGCATAGATATCCCCACCATCATAGTTCTCATCCACTTTTAAAATCACACCACCCCACTTTTTTTGAGTTAAAGCATACTCAAGTGAGTAAGCCCCTCTGTCACCTTTAATCCCCGGATGAAATACAAAAGTAGGGTACTTTTCATAGATAGATGCAGGGATATAGTGTTTTAAAAAAGGGCATAAAATCAAATCAGGCTTAAAATTCTCTATCTCTTCATCTCTTGTCAAAGAGGTTGCAAAAACCACATCTACTTTATGATTTTTGTCTTTTAGATAGGTGTAGAGGAGTTGGGATATGGAGTTGAATGTTGTAACTAACAGGGTTGTTTTCATATACTTTTTTTACCTTATATTATTCTGTATAGATTTTTCTATATCAACAATTTTGAGTTTACTCACCCCCACATCTTTAGCAAGTTCTCTCCAAAAAATTACAGCTTCTTTAACTTCATCTATGATAGTTTGATATCTTTCTATACCGTTTATTTGTGCTAGTTTTACTAGATGCTCTATGGTTGGTTCTCTACCCTCTTGCATATATGTAGTGCTATGCTCACCACCAGGACCAAAAGAGTATGTCAAGTCATATGTAGGGGAAAGTACCCATCTATGTTTATCATCTAGTAGATATGAAAAGTTTTTGGCGTGGTCATCTCTGTTGTGTGCAAATAGATTAAAACATGCAAGTCTGTAAAGCTTTTCTTGCTCTTTAACACTTTTACTCAAGTGCAAAGTCAACTTGAGTAAATCATCATAATCCAAAGTAGGGTATCTAAAATCACTATGTATAACTCCTGCAACAGAGTGCATATGTACTCGTTTTTCTCCTAGCCTGTCAAACCGTTTTGCTCCAAAATAGTACCCCTCTTTACCCTCAAAAAGATGAAATTCAGGAACTTCAAGTCCTGCTTTTTGTGCCATTTGATTATATACATACTCAATGAGAGCTATATCTTTACTATCATATCTTGAGGCAAATTTGATGATATAGTGACTAAAACTACCTTCCAAACTCTTCTTACTATCTATGATAGTGGCAAAATCATCACTCACTTGCACCAAAATCTTAGGTCTAGCCCCAGCAGATGAGCCACCAAGAGCAAAAAGCTCATCTATCATCTCTTCACTACTACCTTTTAAAATCTCACTAGAGCTACGAGCCAAATCATCCAAGATAATATCATCTACCACACTTTTATATGCACTAATAGGCTCATAACTCAAAGCACCCATACTATCTTGACCCACTAGAGCCAATCTGTCAAGTGGTGAGATGTCTTGTGACTTAACACCTCTTCTTAGAAACTCTCTATCCATCAGAAGCCTACCCCAACCATCAGGTAAACTATCGGCAAACACACCCCAAAGCCCATCAAAGGTATTGTCTTCACAACGAAACACCCCACTTTGAAGTGGCAACTTGATAGGAGATATCTCTATACCTGTTGTTAAAAACTCTTTGTCATATTCAAAATATATATGCCCTTTTTTATAAACCAATATACCTATTTGTTTAGTGTCAAAATAGACTTTCAACTCTTTAGTCATCTAACAACTCTTTTATACTTTTTGGCATCTTCTCTTTAGGCAAACAAACCTTCTCAAAATCTTCTAAACACTCCAAAACAAAAGCGATATGAAGTAATGAGTTTAGTGATATCTCTCCACTTTGTTCAAACCTTTTTAAAGAGCCTAAACTCACGCCACTTCTTGTTGAGAGTTCTTTTTGGGTATAGTTTAGAGCTTTTCTTTTAGATTTGCACTTCTCTTTGATATCACTCATAACCTCTATAGGATTTTTAGGTAAAAAAGATAACATATTAGCCTTTTTGTATATTTATAAACTATTATAGCTAATATATTAGCTATTGTAAAGTTAAAATTACTTTGTATAAATCAAAAGGATGATAAGCTAACATATCCGTGGTAACAACTCCCCTGTCGGTATATCTAAAAACCTTTTAGTCCCATAACTACTGCAAAGTACAACTTTTCCTATGTATTCATCTGTTACTTTTGCTATGGTTGTGGCATTTTGGTTAAACCTTTTTAAGACTTCTAGTGCTTTTTGCTCATCTTCTTTTTTTATGGCCAGTACAAAAGTACCCTCATTTGCCAAAGCGGTTGCTTCAAATCCTAGCATCTCACATATTCCGTAAACTTCATCATTTACAGGGATGCTATCTTCATCTACCTCTACAGATATATCACTCTGTTTTGCCCATTCATTTAAAACAGCAGCTACTCCACCCCTTGTTGCATCTCTTAGGGCAGTTATCTTAACCTTTGCATCTATAAGCTCTTTGACTATGGGAAATAGTGAAGCACAATCACTTTTTAACTCACTCTCAAGCTCTATTCCTTCTCTTGAAGCAAATATGGTTGCACCATGACACCCTATATCTCGACTTACAAGTATGACATCATCTTGTGTTATGCTGTTTGAGCTTATGCCATCACAAAGCACCTCTCCAACACCTGTTGTGTTTATGATAAGCTTGTCTATAGTCCCTTTTGGCATCACTTTTGTATCGCCACTAACCACTATAGCACCATTTACTTCAAGCTCTTTTTTCATACTCTTTACAATCTTTTGCAAATCTCTTGTACTAAAACCCTCTTCTATGATAATTCCAACAGTCACATATTTTGGTTTTGCACCCATCATAGCAAGGTCGTTACAAGTTCCACATATACTAAGTTTGCCTATATCACTCCCCGGAAAAAACAGAGGACTTACCGTAAAACTGTCTGTGCTCATAGCCATATTACCACTACACTCAAAAACAGCTGCATCTTCACTTTTTTCTAAAATCTTATTTTTAAAAGCTTTGTAAAATATATCTGTTATAAGTTTATTATTTTCTTCTCCACCATTTCCCATGGCTAAGGTTATTTGTTTGTTCATAATAAATTCCCATACTTAAAGTAAGCCGCACAAGCTCCTTCACTGCTCACCATACAACTCCCAACAGGGCTAGAGGGTTTACATGCTGTGCCAAATATAGTACATTCTGTCGGATGAGCCATACCACGGAGTATATCTCCGCAGATGCAGAGTTTGTGGTCTTCTATCTCATGTTTTGGCAGAACATCATCATATATCACTTCAGCATCATAAGAGGCAAACTTATCTTTTAGTTTTAGTCCGCTATCAGGTACATTTCCCAGCCCTCTCCATTTAAAAAGACTTACTTTGTCAAAGTAGTGGTTTATCAACTCTTGGGCTTTTGTGTTTCCCTCGTAAGTTACAACTCTGTTGTACTGTATTTCATTTTCACATCTACCCTCTGCAAACTGTTTGAGTATCTTATAAACACCCTCCATCATATCAACAGGCTCAAAACCAGTCACTACTACGGGGCGTTTGTACTCTTTTGCAAACACTTCATAGATTTTAGCTCCTGCTATAACACTTACATGGCTTGGTCCCAAAAATGCATCTATGCGGTTATTGTAGCTGTCCACATGCTCATCTCTGCTATCGATTAACTCTTTCATAACCTCCGGAACTGTTACATGGTTTATGTGGAAGTAGATATTTTTTATACCTTTTTTAACCACTGCATCTAAAAGTGCGGCAGTCATTGGGGTTGTTGTCTCAAAACCTATGGCAAAAAAGATTATCTTTTTATCTGGATTTTCATTTGCTATCTTTAAACACTCTAAGGGGGAGTAAACAAACCTTACATCAGCACCTTTTGCCCTTGCATCTTGCAAACTGCCGTTACTTCCCGGTACTTTTATCATATCACCCAAAGTTACCAAGATAACATCTTCTTGCATACTCAGTATGTAAGCATGGTCAATCCTCTCTTTTGGCATGATACATACAGGACACCCCGGTCCATGAACAAAGTGGATGTTTTTTGGCATAAGTTGAGGTAGTCCAAACTTCATGATGGTGTGGGTATGACCTCCACAAACTTCCATGATATTTATATCTTTATCTATCTTTTTAGCTTCTGCATCTATGAGTTTTGCGTAAGCTTTTATGGTTTTTGCATCTCTAAAGTCATCATACAGATTTTTTAGTTTTAGCTCCATCTAAGTACCTCTATTTGGACACTCATCATCTTCTAAAATTGCTCTTTGCCTATCTTCTTCATCCATTATGGCAAGTATCTCTTTATATGTTTCTATGGAAGCTAGAGCATCCTCTTCATCTATCTTATTCATAACAAAACCTATGTGAAGAAGGACATAATCGCCTATCTTAACATCATCTTCAGCCATCAAGTCAAGTGAAGCATCTCTTTTGACACCCATAGTATCAACTGTAGCTACATTCATCTCTTTATCTATCTTTACAACTTTACTCGGTATAGAGAGGCACATTATCTCATCTTCCTTTTAAATTCTATCCATGAAGCTACATTTTTTATACTCTCTATATCATTTATATTTACTTCAAGTATGTCTACATTTGGTTTTAGTTTTCTAGCTACCTCTTTTTGGGCTTCTATATCGTAATTAAAATATGGTAAAAGATCTGTTTTTGTAAAAAGTATCAAATCAGCTTGACGAAACATAACTGGATATTTTGCAATCTTATCTTCCCCTTCAGGAACTGAAACAAGCACTATATTTAAATGTGTCCCAACATCATAAGAAGCTGGACACACTAGATTACCAACATTTTCTACAAAACAAACATCAATCTTGTTTAAATCTATGTGATGAAGAGCTTTATGAACCATAAATGCATCTAAATGACAAGCACTTCCTGTTTGAATCTGATGAGCTTCTATACCTTTTGCTTTTAATCTATCTGCATCTTTACTTGTTTCTAAATCACCTTCAATTACAGCATACTTGAAGTTTGCTACATCTGCTAAATATTCAAGTATAGTTGTTTTCCCACTTCCTGGAGAACTCATAAGATTTATGCCAAGTATATTATGTTTTTCAAGATGTTCTCTGTTGTGAGTCGCTTCATGGTCATTTTTATCAAGTATTTTTTTTATAACAGAGATGGTTTTAGCATCATTTAGTTGAGGGTTGTCATGTAGATGGGCATGAGCCTCTTGATGTTCGTTACTACTACCATGTTCATGGTGATGATGGTCTGTTATGGAGCATCCACAATCTGCACACATAGATAAATCCTTATAAATGAATAATTATTCAGTTTTTAAGAATTGTATCTAAAATTTGTAAAATCAATCTGAAATAAAAAAATAATTATCTTCTATATTCAACTCACAATCATATTTATACCAACCACAAGAGATATGATTCCAGCAGTTGCAAAAACTCTTCTTACATTTTGTTTTGAATTTAAAAGATTATCATTTATATACATCAAAACTACACCAAAACTTACAAATACAAGCATAACTCCAAGTGTAAAAGTAAGAACTAAACTATAATCAATACTTCCTGCTTCTATAGCTCCAAGAGTTACAAGCATCCCTCTTACGCCACCAGCACCCATCAAAAGCCCCATAGTAAAAGTTGATGTTCTATCTACTGTTTCATTATGTGTATGCTCTTTTCCAAAGTATATATGTATATGCTCTTTACCATCATCATGTAGGTGTTTTTTAAGATGAATTTTATCACTAAAGACCATATAAAGTAAGTAGATTCCCATAGCTATAATAACACTAGAGCTTATAATATCTCCATACCCTAAAAGCTCCTCTCTTATATTAAAAACTTCTAAAACTTTTGCAAAAACAAATAAACTAAGTCCATGTCCTATAGCAAATAGTATAGTGATTATCATCGTCTTTCTTTTATCTTTACCTATAGAAAAATCGGCAATTGCAGTTAGATGGTCAGGTCCAAAAGCGTGTAGTATTCCGTACCAAAATATAATCATAAGTCCAAATTCATGCATCTAAAATCCTTTTTGTAAAAAATAATATAATTGCCCCAAACTTATACCACCATCATTTATGGGCGTTTGTTGTTGATGATAGTATGTTATGTTATGCTTTTTTAGTTTTGTTATAACAAGTGTTAAAAGTGTTTTGTTTTGAAATACACCACCACTAAGTATCACATCTAAAGATTCTTTTTGTGCTATATACAATATAATTTTGACTAAAGTATTGATAAATTTACTAACTATATCTTCATCAAAAAAGTTGAATTCTATATCTATAACACCATTTTCTATACTAAAATCAAAACTCTCTTTAGATGCGATATTATAAAAATTTTCACATAAAAGCCCAGATTCTCCCTCATAACTTTGAGTGTGGCAAAGATTTGCTAAACTTGCAACACCATCAAAAAGTCTGCCAACTGATGTGCTTAGTGGAGTATTTAGATTTTTTATGTAACTTTGATGGAGTAGTTTTATCTCTTGTTTTGTAAAAGGTAGCTCAAACTCAAGTACTGCATCTAAATCATACTTATCAAAAAGCATACTAAGTGCTACTCTTCTAGGCTCTTTTATGGCTTTTTCACCACCAAGTAGTTTTATGGGTTTAAAGTGGTATTTTCTTTCATCTGCTACAAAAACTTCACCACCCCAAAGCACTCCATCATCTCCATAACCAGTTCCATCAAAACTAAAGCCTAAAAAATCACCTACTAAGCCAAATTCAGCTTTTGTAGCATAGATATGTGCCAAATGGTGTTGCACTTCAAAAAGCTCTTTATTTTGTTCTTTTGCCCACTTTGTAGTTTCATAGTTTGGATGTTTATCGTGTATGATTATATCTGGCTCAAAATCATAAAATTTTTTAAAAGTTTGTATAGTTCTTTTAAAAAACTCTATATTTGCAATGGAATTTAAATCCCCTATATATGGAGATATGATTAGGTTATCTTCATACCCTAAAACGATGTTATTTTTTTGATTTGCACCAATAGCTAAAACCTTTTTATCTAGCTTATATGGTAATTTTATACTCTTTGGAGCATACCCTCTAGCTAGTCTTAAAGTTTGAATCTTATTATCTACAACTTGTACCAAAGAATCATCTATCGCATTTATTATATCTCTATCAAAATCAAGTACTGCATCTATAAATGGTAATTTTTCTTTTAATGTTTGTGCATCTATGATGATTGGTTCATCTCCAAGATTTGCACTTGTTGCTATGATGGGATTTTTTAGATACATAAAAAGTAGATGTTGGAGTGGTGTATATGGTAAAAAACAACCTATCTTGTCTATATTTGGTGCAACACCATCCAATAACAAAGTTTTTAACTTTTTTAAAACAACGATAGGGGTCTCTTTTGAGGTTAATATTTCTTGCTCTTTTTTACTAACTTTGGCAAATCGTTTTATCTCTTTCATATCTTTACACATAATCGCAAAAGGTTTTGTAGGTCTGTTTTTATATACTCTTAACTTTTTTATAACCTCTAAGTTTGTTGCATCACAAACTATATGAAAGCCACCTATCCCTTTTATGGCTACTATCTTCGCATCTTGAATCTTTTTTGCAATGTTTTCTATAGTTATATTTAACTTTGGTCCACAATCATAACATGAGATAGGTTGAGCATGGTATCTTCTGCTAAGAGGGTTAGAGTATTCATCTTCACAAGAAGAACACATTTTAAACTTTTGCATGGAAGTGTTTACTCTATCATAAGGAACAGTTTGAATTATGCTATATCTTGGACCACAATTAGTACATGTGGTTGCAAAATAGTTATAGTATCTACTTGAAGGGAAGGAAGTATCTTCTATACATTTTTCACAAACAGCAACATCTGGTAAAACCATTGCTTGTTTTGAGGCATTAATCATTGTGCTTTGAATTATCTCAAACTGTTCCCTATAAAGAGGTTCTAACTCTTTAGTAGTTATCTTTTGTATAGATGCCAATTCTGGTAAATTTTGTGCATCTAACTCATTTTCAAATCTTTTTATATCTTCTATATCTCCTTGTATATCTATCTTAACACCATCTTGTGTGTTTTTCACAAAACCTTTTAATTTTAATCTAGTTGCTACCCTATATATGTGTGGTCTAAAACCAACACCTTGAACAAGTCCATATATAGAGTATATTTTTCTAGTCATCTAATGCTATAGCCTTTGCAAAATATGGGTTTGAATATTGAAGTTTGGTAAGTATCCTACTATAAAGTACCGAGTTTTCAAACATACTACCCATCATTATAAAATTATGGCATTTATGTTTTGTTTTTAACTGATTTAATACTGAGACTATCATATCTCCAAATGCTTCAAAGATAGAATAAGCCAAATAATGTTGCTCAACTCCAGCCAATTTAAAACTCATAATTGAACCCATAAAAGATTCATAATCAAACCCCTCTTCTTTGAAAAAAGTATCTACTTTAAGACCACCATTACCTCTAAACTCAAGAGATTTATCACTTAAAGCTTCAAATGATTTTTTATCTAGTTCTAAAATACAACAAATACTCTCAAATAAATCATAATCACTATGCTCATCCAACTCTTGCATAATAGCTGGATAATTTTTTGTAAAATTGTTTATAAGTTTTGACTGAGTATCATTTTCTTGCATATTTTTTAGCATATTTTTAAGGTCAAATTGTTGAAATTTTAAAGCATAATCTGTTTTATCTGCACTTGTATATAAAAAGGAGATTCCATGTTTTAAGCTCATATTTACAGCTAGTGCATCTAACTCAAATTCAGCTTCTTTAGCAATAGATTCAAACCTATTTAAAACTCCATCTTCTAAACTTCCAGTAATCTCTTTTGCAACTCTTGAAGCTCTTATGATAGTTGTGTTTTTTTGAACTTTTATAACATCTAAATCATAATTATTTTGAAAAAATAGGTATGGTATCTCACTATCTTTTGCATTTAATGCTGCTAATGTACTTCTAACATTATATGGAGCTTTTACACATATATAATTTTGCCCCGTTATAGCTTTTAACTCTTCATCTTTAATGGTAACTTTTATAGTTGGTTTTTCTATACTAAAGAGTATCTCTTTTTCTTCTAAAGTTAAAATAAATAGCTCATCAACTTTAGATGCATCTGCTAAAAGAACTACACACCCTAATGTATAGTGTGGTGTAAAAAAAGTTATGTCATTAAAATATTTAGCTTCATTTGCATAATGAGTACATCTAATATCATCATTTAAATAATCTTCACTTGCAGGGTCTCTTAACATCTCTAAACATTTAGGGCATAAACCTATGTTGTATGTATCTGATTTAAAATCACTCTTTTTTATTTGTATATCTTCTTGTGTTGTTTTTATATCTCTTAAAAACATAGAATGTGGAAGATATTTATCTGCCAAAGCACTAAATTTTTCAAGTTTTTGACCATCTTTATCATCAAGAAGGAGTGTTATATGTGTATCATTTTGCTCCACACTACCATCTATCTCACTCTCATTTATTATATTTTGTAAAAATCCTGCAAAATATCTATTTTTACTATGAAACTCTATAACTTGCTTGATTGCCATTACTTTTTTATCCTTTTAAATGTTGTAAATCTCTTTGAGCAGTTGGATATGCATAACCTCTTATAATCTCTTCTAATGTTACTTCTATATCATTTTTTGTATATGTTATGCCCAT
>JAADDU010000063.1 GCA_013153755.1 Campylobacterota bacterium
CTCTTTTAACTCTTCCATAATATCACCCCTTTGTCAATATTTTTATGGGATTATAACCGAAGAATATTAAATTATCAACATAGCTTACAAAAATCAAGCTAAAACTCTTAGTTATCTAAATGCTGTACAAAGTGCTATAAATTTATCTAAGAAAAAAAATACTAAAGGATAATAATTTTCTCTTAAGAATTATTTTGGTAGAATTTTATCAACAAAAGATAATTATTATCTTTAGATATTTTTTAAAAAGGTGACATATGAAAACTATACTAACACTTAGTATTCTAACTTCTACTATACTTCTTTCAGCATCGTTAAGTGATGATGCTAAAAATGCAGGTTTAAAACCTATTCCAACTTCAGCTTTAGAGCTTATGAAACTTATAGACAACCCTAAAAATCCTATAACAAAAGCAAAAGTTGAACTTGGTAAAAAACTATATTTTGATCCAAGATTATCTAAAAGTGGCATCATCAGTTGTAACACTTGTCACAATTTAGGTGAAGGTGGAGATGATGGTGTTGAAGCTTCTATAGGTCATAAATGGAGAGCAAACCCACACCATGTAAATGCTCCAACTGTTTATAATGCAGTTTTTAATGATATTCAGTTTTGGGATGGTCGTGCTAAAGATTTAGAAGAACAAGCTCAAGGTCCTATACAAGCTCATCCAGAGATGGCAGCTACAAAAGAGCATGTTCAAAATGTTGTAAACTCTATGCCAGAGTATGTATCTGAGTTCAAAAAAGCTTATGGTAATGGTGTAAAAATAAGTTTTGAAAAAGTTACAGATACTATTGGTCTGTATGAAAGAACTTTAGTTACTCCATCTGCTTATGATGACTACTTAAATGGTGATAAAAATGCACTAAATGAAAAAGAAAAAGCTGGTCTTAAAACTTTTATACAAGTTGGATGTGCATCTTGTCATAATGGTGTTGGTCTTGGTGGAGCTATGAATGCCTTTAATGTAACAGGAACTTACAAATACCAAAATGTTGGGGATTTTAAAGGTGATAAAAATGGTATGGTTAGAGTTCCAACTCTAAGAAACATAACACAAACTGCACCATATTATCATAATGGTAAAATTTGGAGCTTAAAAGAGGCTATAAAAGAGATGGGAAAAATCCAACTTGGACAAAACCTATCTGATAAACAAGTTACTTCTATAGAAGATTTCTTAAAAGCACTAGATGGTAGAAAACCTGAGGTTGTATTTCCTATGCTTCCTGCATCTACAAAAAACACTCCAAAACCAGATATGAACTAATAAAAATTACATAGTAACTTCATGTTGCTATGTAAATACTAGTTTGATATAATCGGTTTAAAATAACTTATAGTTGGAAGATTTGAACCGTTCATCATTTGCTCTTTTTGTAGCACTACTTATACATATAACATTACTACTTACATTTTGGGTAATTGGAAGTTTAGCACCTGAGATAAAACCTACTAAAAAGCCTCAGGAAAAAAGGATAAAACTATCACTAAAAGAGATGCCAAAAAAGTATAAAAAATCTGGTGATACAAAAAAAGTAATTAAAAAAACTTCAAAAATACCACCCATGCCAAAAGGCTCTCAACTAAAACAGATGAGAAAAAAAACAAAACAGATACTAAAACATAAAGTTAAAAAACATCACAAAAGAAAAACTAAAAAAATATATAAAAAACCAAAACCTAAAATATCTAAAATCAAACCTGTACAAAACTATAAAAAACCATACATAGTTTTAGATAAACAAGACGATATAAACACGACAAAAGTTATAAAAAATTTAAAACAAAAGCAACAAAAGCCAGATACAGAGATGGCTTGGCTATATGAAGACAAATCATCTCAAGAGGAAAAAACGACACAAAAATCAAAAATGGCTACAAATGGTATAACTTCAGATATAAAAGAGTTATATGGTGATGAATTTGGTAAATTAACACAAGGTCAACAAAAGTATATTTTAGATAATCAAGAGATTATGAGACGAATTACACAAAGGGTTCTAAATAGGGTAGCAAGGGTGAATATACGAAGAGACTTAAATGTAAATACAACAAATATTATAGAGTTTTACCTATACCCAAATGGAGATATAAGTGATTTTAAATTTTTAAAAAAGAGTGGCTACTACATACTTGATGATACAACTAAAGAGACTATAGAGTACTCTTATAGTAAGTATCCAAGACCAACAGAAAAAACACTCATAAGATATAATGTTTTTTATAACTTAGCAAGATAAAAATTAATAACTTTTTAGCTTAATCATAGTACAATTCATTTAAGGATTTAAAATGCAAATATTTGGGAAATTTTCAACAAACTTTGATATGGATTACATCGCAGAACATTATATATATTTAAACAAAGATGATGAAGATAAGATAAGTGTAGATGATTTAAACAATCTACTTAAAAAAAAGAGAAAAAATGTAGCTGGAACTGTTATACTTTATAATCCAGAATTAAGCCCCGTTGGCTATAAGATGAGTCGCTTTTTACAAGATGACGGATTTGATAAGTATGATGAGTTTGTAGAACTAAATGAAAATGCGATGAGTTATGTACTAAATGCAGGACTTAAGCAAAATAACAAAGGTAAACTTGTTGAGATAAAGTACCTCTTTGGATACAATAAAGAAAATATAGAACCAACTATGGTTCTTGAAGAGTTTGATTCTGATTTAGACAAATTTACTTCAACTCAACTAACCAGATATGATAAACAACTAAACTATCTTGATATACCAAACATAAGATTTAGTGGTAAATTTATATTTTTAGGTATGGGACACAAATACGATAGACACCATAAAGCTATCATAGCTTATGCTAGAGCTCTTTGTGAACAAGTACAAAAACTAGACAAAACCATAGCTTTTATGTATGATAATAATTATGATGAAGATGAAGCACTACAAAGAGCATACTGTTTATCTCCACTAGCTGTTGGAAAAGTTAAAGAAAAAAGAGCAATCGGCTTTAAAAATGCTTTTAAAAGCTCACCCCCAACTGTACAAAAACTTTAACTGGACATATTAAAAGATGAAAAGAATTTTAGATTTTAATTATAATGTAAAAAATATAAGTATGGTTGTTGAAACAGCTGTAGCTTCTACAATAGCTGCAAATTTTT
>JAADDU010000204.1 GCA_013153755.1 Campylobacterota bacterium
TGATTGTAATTAGTATGCTTTTTTTACTGTTTAGATCACTAATGGGTGTTTTAGTACCTTCTGTTGTAATTGTATTTACATTTTTATTAGTCTTGAGTATGCAGATGATTTTAGGATATAAGCTAAATAATTTTACTGTAAATATACCAGCATTTATAACTGCCATTGCTATAGCAGACTCTATGCACTTATATCTGGCTTGGCATTTTTATAAGCTAAAAGGAATGAGCAATAAAAATGCTGTCTATCAAGCTCTATCAACTAACTTTTTACCAATTGCTATGACATCATTTACAACAGCAGTTGGATTTGCTTCTCTTGGTTTTAGTAAAATCGTGCCTATATCGACTCTTGGAGTAGCTATAACAAGTGGTGCATTGATAGCATTTATTTTGAGTGTTACTATAGCTCCTGCTATTTTACTGATTTTAAAAGATAGTTATGAAGTTAAACCTATAAAGTTTTTAAATCTTACAAAAGTCAAAGGTTATGGTGCTTTTATATCAAGAAATGATAAAAAAATTGTTTTTATATCATTTTTATTTTTTGCTGTAATTGGTTATGGTTTAAATTTTATAAAAGTAGATAGCAATAGTATTAACTATTTTAGTAAAGATACAGTTGTGAGAAATGGAAGTGATTTTATACAAAAGAATATATCTGGTCCTATGCTTTATGAGATCATAATCGATTCAAAAGTAAAAGATGGAGCAAAAAATCCCGATTTTCTAAATAAAATAGTAGATTTTGAAAAAGAGTTAAAAACAAATTTTTCATCTGTGAGGTTTAGTAGTTCTCTAAAAGATATTATAATTCGCATGCAAGAAGTTTTAAATCCTGATACAAATAACACAATACCAAAAACTCAAAATCTAGTGGCTCAATATCTTTTACTATATTCTATGAGTTTAGCTCAAGGAAATGAGATAAATGATAAGATAGATATAGATGAACAGAGACTTAGACTTACTATAAACTGTGATATTCAAGATACTTCTAAAGATTTAGAGATGATTCGTTGGATTGAAAATTGGTGGAAGAAAAATTCAACTTATACTGCTATGGTTCAGGGACAAACAACGATATTTGCATATATGCAAGATAGCATAACTGATACATTGATAACATCCATATCTATAACACTTATTTTGGTAGTTATATCAATGTATCTGATTTTTAGAAACTTAAAAATACTTTGGATATTTATACTTCCAAATATAGCTCCTATATTTTTAGTCGCTGGGGTTATGGGATATCTTGGTATTACTATCGATATTGGAGTAGCCGTTTTTGCATCTGTAGTTTTAGGAATTGCTGTAGATGATACCATACACTTTTTTTCAAAATATTTTAGTGCTATAAAAACTAGATCATTTGAAGATAGTATAGACTATGTTATAAGCCATAGTGGAAATGCAATGATACTAACAACTCTTGTACTATCAGCAACTTTTGCGATATTTGGAGTTAGTAGTTTTATGCCAAATGTAAATTTTGCCATTGTTACAGTAGTAGCTTTAAATATCGCATTATTACTTGATCTTTTACTTTTACCTTCACTTTTAAGCCTAATGAGAGATTCTAAAAAGGTATAAAAGCTGCTATATTTAAATAGTTTGAGGCAAGAATCAAATTTAGGAGAAATGTAGAAGAGATTAAATATAATAAAAGTTAAAAATATATAGTTATAGGGTATCTTTTGAGTAAGTTTTGGTTTGTTGTGATTTTTTTGGTTGTTTTTGGTTTACATATTTTTGCACTTTTGAGTAATATCCAAAAAACAACTCATGTTGTAAAACCAAAAACAAAGATAACCAAGATCACACTAAGTAGTGTAGTAGTACAAAAACCAACTCCACCAAAACCAAAAGTAGAGCCAAAAAAAGAGAAAAAAAGGTTGCTTGAACCTATAATCTTACCTCCTGATCCGGTTATAGAGCCTGAAGTTAAAGTCATTGAGCCAAAGGTGGAAGTAAAAAAACCAAAACGATACGAGAAAAAAAGAAAACGCAAACCTAAAAAAAGAGTTGCTAAAAAACCTGATCCAATTCCAGTTCAAGAAGTACAGGAGGTTATACAAGTACAAAAGCCACTAGAGCAAGATACTTCAAATATAAAAGATAGATATACTTCACTTATAAGAAGGCTTATCAGAGATAATCTTTACTACCCAAAAGCAGCTAAACGAATGAGGATACAAGGTATTGTGAAGGTTGCTTTTGTAGTTGGTAAAAATGGTAGTATATCGGGAATAAGAGTGATAAGTGGAACAAAAAGCATACTTAAAAAAGGGGCTGTTAAAACGATAGAAGCTATATCAGTACCTCCAATTCCGCAAGAGCTTGGATTAGATCATATGAATCTAAATATACCAATAGAATTTAAGATAAAAGGATAAAAATGAACAGTATTATGAGTTATATAGATCAGGGTGGAGTTATCATGTATATATTGTTAGCTTTAAATATCTTAGGTTTTTCTGTGATGATTTTTAAGTTTTTTCAGATACTTGTTGTAAAGTCAAAAAGAGCAAAAGTTAAAGATAAGATCATACAAAATGTTAAATCAGATGATAAAACTCTATCATTAGAGAGAGCAAAAGATGAGATAAACTCACAAATGATATCGCTTGAGTCTGGTTTAGGGATAGTTAAAAGCATAGCTTCTATCGCTCCTCTTTTGGGACTTTTAGGTACTGTTGTTGGAGTTTTGATATCTTTTGAATCTATCTCAAAAGCGGGTATGGATGATCCTGCTATCTTTGCGGGTGGTATTTCGTTGGCTCTTGTTACGACTGTTGCTGGTCTTATAGTTGCGATTCCTCACTATATAGGTTATAACTTTTTGATAGGTATGCTAGATCGTTTTGAAGCAAAACTAATAAGTGATGTTGGAGAGGATTTATGAAAAGAAGAGAGCCTTTAACTCCTGATATAACTCCTTTGATTGATGTAGTATTTATACTGCTTATATTTTTTTTAGTGAGTTCAACTTTTAAAAAAGATGAGTTAGCTCTTGATTTGATACTTCCAAAAAGTGGTGAAGCAGAAGAGTTGATAAAAAAAGAAGATATATCTATAGAACTTTCAAAAACGAAGATAGCATTAAAGGGTAAAGAGTTGAATTTTACTGATCT
>JAADDU010000069.1 GCA_013153755.1 Campylobacterota bacterium
CTATATTTTTACCTTTTATCTCTTTCTCTAGTTTTTCAATATCTTCATTGATTAGCTTATAAGCTTTTTCATGAGGTTTTGTATATCCTAGTAATTTAGCTCTTTTTAACTCCTCTTTTGCAAGAACCAATAATTTTTCTACATCTTTTTTCTTAGTTTTATCCATTTGAGAAGCTTCTATCACTAACTCTTGCGCTACAAGTAGAGGTGTTGGGATAACTATTTGTGTATTTACTAACATACCAAAACCTTCAGCCAATGTCATAAGAGCAGTTTTTTTATCACCCTTATTCAATGCATCAAGTGCTTTTTTTGTAGTTACTGGGTAGAGCTTCATAGGGATAGATACGATATTAATATCTACTTCATCTTTCAATGCACCTAGAACAGTTTGTGCTACTTGAGTATCATTGTCATTTATAAGTTTAACAGTAAGAGCTAAAGCTTTACTAATATCTTGGCTAGAACCCATATATGTATATCTAACTACACTTTCTTCTAATGGTAAAAGATCTAATGAAGGATCTTTTTTTAGTGAAGCAGTAAATTTTTCATCAGCCTCTTTTAATAGTTTTTTTGCATCATCTATTTTGTTTGCTTCAAGAGCATGTACTGCTTTAAATGTATCTTGTATAGCTTCTACAACAGCTTTTGGAACCTGTTTTGTTTCTTGATGATGTTTTTTGATTTGGTTATTGATAAGAGTTTGAGAATTAGTATTCGCCTCTATAGCAGTTGTGCTTAGTAATAAACCGCAAGTTAATGCTGAAAGTAACAATCTTTTTTTCATGTTGAATCCTTTGTTGATTTGATTTTGTAGTGTTAGTATAGGATGTGAAAGTTATCGTTTCTGTTAGTTAGCTAACACTATAATATTTTTATTTTCCTTTGTTAGTTAACTAACAGATAGTAAAATATATCTGACATATAATATAGCAAAATCATAATAATGGAGTAGTATGTATGCTATATCGTCAAGAAATAAGTAAAGATATATCCAAACTAGATGTGAACTCTTCTTCTTTTAAAAAAGAGTTTGAAAAAGTTGTACGGTATTGGTATGCTAAGGCTTTAGAAGAAGCAAAAGCAACAGGCCACTCTATAGAAAGTATCACTTATGATATATTAGAAGGTATAGAAGATGGCTTGAAAGACTCCTCTTTTTCTGTGGAAGATGGGTTATCTTATAGTGTTGATATTATGGTTGATTTGCTTCATCATAGTGCACTTTTAGATATAGCCAAATATGAGAAGAGAGTATATTATGCTCAAGAAGCTTTAAAAGAAAAGCTTACAGCAGAAAAATCAAATTTATTAGATACATTAGAAACTTTTAAAGTGTATGCGAAAGACAACAATCACTTGACATTTGAAAGTTGTTTGCGTAATATAAGTTTACAGATAGATAGTTATATAAAAAAGTTAAAAGGATAAAAGTATGCAGTATAAATCGCCATTATATGATGAGGCGTATAATGTTTTAAAATCTTCTGAACTGTTTGGTAATTTGCAAGATGATATTCTCCAAGATATATTGAGTGAATGTGAAGAGGTTTTATGGAGAAAAGGTGAGATTATAGATTCTAGTGTAGGTATGAAATATATGCATATAGTGATAAAAGGTAGAGTAAAAATCACCCAAATTGATCCAGAAAGTGGTCGTAGTTTGGCTCTTTTTATCTTACAAGCAGGAGATATATTTGATCTGTTTTCTTTGTTGGATGGTGAGGAACATGTGGTTTTTCCTGTACCTCTAGATAATGTATCTCTGTTGAGAATACCACTGGATAGAGCTAGAGAATGGATAGCAAATCATCCAGAGTTCAATAAAGCATTTTTGCCATATCTTGGCAAACAGATGAGAGCATTAGAAGAGTTTGGACAATCTGTTGTTTTTTGTGATACAGCAACAAGATTGGCAAACCTTATACTTAAACATACAGATAATGATAAAAATGCTCAAACTCACTATCCTGTAAAGCTTATCAACAACTTATCTCATGAATCTTTAGCAGAAATGATAGGTTCTGTTCGCTCAGTTGTATCCACCCAGATACAAAAACTTAAAGATGAAGGTGTTTTAATCTCAAAACGAGGTCATATGGCAGTTGAAAATTTAGAAAAGTTAATGAAAAAATGTACAATATGGCAATAAAAGGCATATGATGAACAATATAAAAAAAGCATTTGGGTTATGGAGTGTTGTTTTTAGTTGCTGGTGTTACTTTATATCATACAAGTAAAAGTATGCATCTTCTAGGTTTTTATATACTAGGAGTTTTTCTAATAGCACTTACTATAGAAGTTATTTTAAGGTTAGTAACTAAAAGAGTTATCAAAAACAATGTAAGATTAAACAATAAATAATACAATTAGCAATAAGGAGTTAGCATTATGAAACATATCAGTAAAGCAATTATTTTTGGATTTAAAGAGATATTAAACTGGCATACAATGAAATATATCATTATTAGTGGTATAGCAGTGACACTTTTTTGGGGTATTGTAGGATTTGCTCTATGGGATTATATCATTAATTTAGGAGCAAAAGTTGTAGAGTTAGTTCCTTTTTCTATGATTCGTTCAAATGGAGCATGGATGCTTTCAACTTTTCTTTGGTTTCAGTTAACTTTAGTTACTTTTGCACTCTTTTTTGCTTTTTTTGGTAATCTTATTTTGAGAAAAGTATCCAGAGATAACTATGCAATGTTCTCTTTTTTGACACTACTTGCTTCAGCACTATTTTGGGGTGTTGTTTGGTTTTTTAAAGGGGATTATATATATAACCAATTTTTAAAACTTATGACTTGGTTACCTTTTGAAACTATTGATAAGAGTATTGCTTTTTTGATAGGTTTTTACATTATTTACAATGCTATTGTAGTAAGTGTATTATTCTTTACAAGTATATTTAGTGAAGTTATAGTTAAAGATATAGAAAAAAGAGAATTTGCTAATGATGATATAGTTAGAGATAATATATTTAAAACGGTTAAATTTACCATAAAAGATAGTATTATATTTGCGATTTTATCTATCTTGGCATTACCTTTATTGTTTGTACCTATAGTCAATATATTAGTTCAAATCATATTGTGGATATGGTTAGTTAAAAATACTATAGGGTATGAT
>JAADDU010000180.1 GCA_013153755.1 Campylobacterota bacterium
ATAAAGCAGATACCAGAAAGAAAGATTATACTCAATAGGGAAGAAAATATCGTAAAGATCTTGCCAAAACATAAAATATATGTGATTTATATAGAAAGATTTAAAGAGTTAAAAAGAGGGCTTCACTCTGTTTTAAATGAACTTAGATCTGCTTCTAAAGATGATAAGTTAGAGATTCGTATCAATTCGGGTGGAGGTATTATAAATGAGGGTGGACAGTTTTTTAATATTATAAATGAAGTTTTTTACAATAAAACTACAGCATATCTTGATAATCATGGTTATAGTATGGGTGCTGTTTTGTTTTGTATGGCAAAAAAGAGAGTTATTTATCCGTATTCTGATTTAATGTTTCACAATTATGCCTCAGCTTTTAGTGGTAAAGGAGGAGAAATCCTTTCTAAGGTGGCACATAGAGATAAACTTGTAAAAAAGTTTTTTCACGCTATCATAGTGAAAAATGGTTTTTTAAATGAAGATGAGTTTGAACAGATGCTTATAGGTCAGGACTTTTGGATGGATGCTAAGGAGTTATGTCAAAGAAAGATTGCAACTCATGTGGTTTATAAAGGTAAAACAATAAAAGCAAAAAAGTATCTAAAACTTTTAGATAAAAAAGATTAGAGGCTTTTATACCCCTAAGTTTATCGCAGATATCAGTGCATTTATCGAAGCTAGTGAGATATTTTGAGCGACACCTGCTCCTGTATATTTTTTACCATTTATGATGATACCAAAGTATGCAACTGCTTTTGAATCATGACCATGACTAAGTGCGTGTTCATAGTACCAATCTATCTTAAAATCAATTCCCATATCTTTTATCATCAAACTAACAGCTTCTATGATCCCACCAGCTTCTTTACTCATCAATAGTGTATGCTTGTCATCTATATATGTGGTAGAAACTTTTGCTTGGGTATCTTTTATAGATATTGTTATATTTTCAAGTGATATCGGTTTGGTTATATTTAAAAATGATTTCTTAAAAACTTGAAAAATCTCATCTTCACTTATAACTCCACCTTTAGATTCACTAAATTTTTGTACTTCATTTGCCAAATCACTTTGCATCTCTTTTGGTATCTTATATCCAAAATTTTCACTTAGTATGTATGATATGCCACCTTTGCCAGATTGGGAGTTTACTCGTATGATGCTCTCATAACTTCGCCCTACATCTTTTGGATCTATTGGAAGATATGGAACTCTCCACTCTTTATCTTCTTTTTGAACTTCAAGAGCTTTCTTGATAGCATCTTGATGTGATCCCGAAAATGCTGTATAGACTAAATCTCCAGCATATGGATGTCTTGGATGAGTTTTTATCTCATTACAAAACTCCACAGTTTTTATGATCTTGTCTATGTTTGAAAAATCTAATTTACTATTTATCCCTTGAGTTTGCATATTTAGAGCTAATGTTAGTATATCAACATTTCCAGTTCTCTCACCATTTCCTAAAAGTGTGCCTTCAACTCTATCAGCTCCAGCCATAAGCGCCAACTCAACCGCTGCTACTGCTGTTCCTCTATCATTATGTGCATGAATGGAAAGGATAATTTGCTCTCTTTTTTTAAGTTCTCTTCCCATCCATTCTATCTGATCTGCATATATATTTGGTGTTGCTATCTCAACAGTTGATGGTAAGTTTATGATAACCTTTTCATCCTCTTTTGGAGCCCAAGCATCTACAACTTCATTGCAGATACGAACTGCAAAATCAAGCTCAGTTTGAGTGAAACTCTCAGGAGAGTACTCCAATCTTAAGTTGCCTTCAAAATCTTTAAAGTACTTTTTAATCCAGCCTACACCATCAAGTGCAATGTCTATGATCTGCTCTTGAGATTTTTTAAAAACTAACTCTCTTTGCATAGTTGAAGTAGAATTATAAAGATGCACTATGACATTTTTAGCTCCCTTTAGTGCTTCGCTACTTTTTTTTATCAAGTGCTCTCTAGCTTGTGTAAGTATAGATATTGTTACATCATCAGGGATTAAGTCTTCTTCTATCAATCTCCTACAAAATGAAAATTCTACCTCACTAGCACTGGGAAAACCTATCTCTATCTCTTTAAATCCAATTTCAACTAAAGTGTTGAAAAACTTCAATTTCTTCTCTATACTCATAGGGTTTATCAAAGCTTGATTTCCATCTCTTAGATCAACACTGCACCAAATAGGTGCTTTTGTAATCTCAGAATCTACCCAAATACGGTTTTTTAATTTTATTTTTTTAAATCTGTTATATTTCATAATATTCTCTTATATATATCTGTTTTCTTTAGCAAAATGCAAGTAATTGTAAAAACGAAAAAGTGCTTACAGGCTAAGCAGGAGTTGTGAGAGTAGGAGCAGTACAGCGATACTTTGAGTTTTATTTTTTATATAAACATTGTTTTTCATACTAGCTCCTTTTAGAATTTTTCTGATTGTATATGAAAAAAGGTAAATTGTCAAGTAAAAAAAGTTATAAAATATCTATATTAGTAAATATAATTTAACAATAAATTATAAAAAGTATGTTATTATTTCATTGTTAAATAAATCAGAAAGGATTTACTATGAAAAGTGTTATATTAACAGTAGCCGTTGTAGTTGTTGGATTGTTTGTTTTTAGTGGGTGTGCTCAAAAAGCACCCACCCCTACTTGCGTAGTAGTTGAAGCAGATCCGTGTTGTGTACCTTGTGCACCAGCTTGTAATTAGGGTTTTTTAGGGGAAGGTGATTTATCTATCACCTCTCCTAGCCCACTTTCTGAATAGTCGTGTAGGCGATAATCTCTCATCTATCTCTTTTTTATCTAAGATTAGATCAGATAATAATTTTGCATTATAAGGGGCTGTTACAAAGCCTCTTGATGATAAAGCTATGTGTAGATATAAATTTTCATGTTTTACATACTTACATGTTGGAACTTTTGAACCTTTTGTGATATATGGATAAGCTTCTATTGTAGAGTTTGCATCTATAACTTCTCCAAGTATCGGAAAGTAGTCATTTGTTGATGTTCTATCTCCTATATATTGTTTTAATATACTAAGATCATGAAGTTCATAAAATTTTTTGGCTTTTTTTATAAGATCATATTTATCTATCTTTACATCATTTTCTAAATTTTGAGTAT
>JAADDU010000055.1 GCA_013153755.1 Campylobacterota bacterium
ATCCATCAGTATCACAAGATGATGATAATCCAGATATAGATACAGAAACATATACCACTTATGAAGCTGGTCTTAGAGGTATTACTATGTTTGGAATACATTATGAAGCTTCTGTATTTTTAACAGATACAAAAGATATTATATCTAAAGTTGATGGAACATATAACTGGGATAGTGAATACTATGATAATGTAGGAGATAGTAGAAATACAGGATTTGAACTAAGCCTAAAAGGTAAAGTAAAAGACAGATTTACATATAATATAGCATACACTTATCTCGATACATACTATACTTCACATAAACCTTTTGTAGTACAACTTGAAAATCATGATGAAACATACGATATAAAAGACAATGAACTACCTCGTGTCCCTCATAATAAAATCAATATACTAACAACATATAAATTAACACCTAATATAAAACTCTTTGGAGAATTTTATGCTCAAAGCAAATACTACGCAGATGAAACAAACTTAGTTAAAATGCCAGGATATGCAAAAGTAAATCTAAAAGTTTCATATACCCCTATAAAAGACTTAGAGTTTTTCATCAAACTAGACAATGCCTTAGATAAACAATACTATAGAACAGTATATCTTTTCAGTGATAAAAATGGTGATGATAAACTTGATGCAGAAGATGCAAGTATAGTTGTAGATCCAGGTCGTGTATGGTATGCAGGACTAAGATATAAATTTTAAAAACTAAATAGGAGGTTTTAATACCTCCTTTAAAAGGATAAGAATGGTAAGTTTCATAAAAAGAGATAAAAAAGATATATACTCTATGCCTATTTTAGGTTTTTTGTTTAAAAATTCAAAGTTTTTATTTGTATTTAGAGTTATAATTGTTGGTTTATTCTTCTGGGCTATATATCTAGGTTTTAAAGTTTCTACAAGAGAAAACCTTTTTACACCAGCACTTTTTTGGGGTATATTTTGGTCTTTTTTTATGGTACTTACACTACCAACATTTGGTAGAATATTTTGTGGTATATGTCCACATGGATTTCTAGGAAAGTATATCACTAAGTATGGTTTAAAAAGAACTATGCCCAAATGGCTTCAAAACAGATATATAGGTATATTTTTACTTGTAGTTGGATGGTGGGGGGTGTATTATATGTTCCCTGGTATCTATAAAACACCTTATGGTACTGCTATGATGTTTTTAGTTGTTACTATACTAGCTTTTGTGTTTTATTTTTTATATAAAGATATGAGCTATTGTAAATATATCTGTCCCATAGGTACATTAACTAGAGCATATAGTAAGTTATCATTTACCAAACTCGGTAGTTATGAGAGTGCATGTAAGGAGTGTAAAACATTTGATTGTGCAACAGCTTGTCCTTATAATCTAAAACCATTTACTTTTAACAAAAGAAACTCTATGACAGACTGTACATTATGTATGGAGTGTGCAAATAGCTGTGAAGCTATACATTTTAAGATTACAAAACCTGCCGAAAGTTTAGAAAAAAAGTTCCAACCACTACTTGCAGAAGTATGGATATACTTACTTATCCTTGCTTCTATCCCTATCTCTATGAGTTTTGCTCATGGACTAAATAGAAGTAAAATAGCAGATAGTTTTATCTGGAATCAAACCGCTGAATTTTTTCATATAACATCATTTAACGGTGGTGGATTTTTTGCATGGCTTTATGCTATTTTATTTACTCTTACTAGTGCTACAGTTGGTTTATGGATAGCGTCTAAGATATTAAAAAAAGATTTTAAATATACATTTGGTACATTAGGATATGCATTTGCTCCACTTTTTATACTAGGTTCACTATCTCATACATTAAGTTCATTTTTTACAAGAGGTTATGATAGAATAGTTGAAGGATTTTTATGGGGATTTGGATTTGGAAAAGTTGATATTGATGCTTTAGCTCATCATGGAGATAAATGGCTTTTAGCATTTGGTTTTTTAAAGTGGATAGCTGTTATTTGGTCTTTGGTGTTACTATATAAACGATTTAAACTCATAGATGCGACAACTAAACAAAAAGTTTTAGCATACCCTTTTGCCGCATTTGTGATTATATTTTTCTTAAGTGTTAATATATATAGAGGTTATATCTTTAAAACTTATGGTACAAAAATGGGTGGTATGCATGGAATGCACATGATGCATATGGGACAACTATACCAAAGTGTACCAAAAGATAAAGCTATCATACTTCAACATGGTAAAGATAAAACACTATGTTCTGTATGTGGTATGAAACTACATATATTTTATAAAACAAATCATGCAGCAAATAACCATGGAAAAGAAAAACAATACTGTTCTATACACTGTTTGTATGAAGATATGAAACTAAAAAAAGCACATTTAAAGGATATAAAGGTTGTTGATACAAAAAGTTTAAAGTTTATACCAGCTAAAAGTGCATATTATGTTATAGGCAGTAAAAAAAGTGCTACTATGAGTGAAGTTTCAAAATATGCTTTTGCAACAAAAAAAGATGCACAAGATTTTGTAAAAAAATATGGTGGTAAAATAGTAGATTTTGATACTGCTTTAAAAATCACTAAGAAAGATTTTCAATAATAATGTTTGATAAAATTTTAAAATTTTTTATTCAAAACTATAAATTAAATTATGCTATATTTTTTTTAATCTATGCTTTTGGAATATATGCATACTTACATATACCCAAAGAGGTATCTCCTGTTATAGAACCTGATTCTATAACTATCAGAGGTGATTATAGAGGAGCTTCTATAGACAGTCTTAATACTATGGCTGTAAATGAAATAGAGCATAATATTAAAAATATAGATGGTGTAGACTCTGTTAGTTCTACAATTACAAATGGTAGATTTAGTATTACTGTTGAACTTAAAAGTGGAGCAAATAAAGATAAAGTATCTAAAGATATTGAAGATAGTATAAAAACTATATCGCTTCCTGATGATATGGATGAACCAACAATAAGAAGTGTTCCTCATAGTAGAAGTATCATAAATGTTGTTATCTTATCCAATAAAATATCAAGAGATAAGCTCTTAACACTAGCTTCAAAACTAAAAGACAAACTACTTAATATAAAAGATGTATCTAATGTTATGCTCTA
>JAADDU010000014.1 GCA_013153755.1 Campylobacterota bacterium
AAAAAGATATAATAATATATTAAAAATGTTTAGAGATATGGGAGTTTTAATAGCTATAGATAGGCTTGGAGCTATCCATACAAGTTTTTTATATCTTAGAGACTTAGATATAGATATAGTTAGATTTGATTCATCTTACACTAAAGATATAACAAATAAAAAGTATAAAGATATAGTTGATGGATTTAATATTATGGCACATAAAAAAGGTGTTAAAACTTGGATAAAGATGGTTGAATCTAAAGATATATATGGTGTAACTAAAGAATTAGATATAGATTATGCACAAGGTAAATATTTAGCTCTAATGAGAAAAGAGTATGAAAACTAGGAGAGATTATGAAATACGGTGAAAAAGAGATAAAAGAGTTTGATGTTAACAAAGATTTAGAAATATGGCCAAATGAACATAAAAAAGATTATCTTATAAAAGTAACTTTACCAGAGTTTATGGCACTTTGTCCTAGAAGTGGTTATCCAGATTTTGCAACAATCCATATAGAATACACACCAAATAAGTATGTAATAGAATTAAAAGCATTAAAACTATATATAAACTCATTTATGAACAGATATATAAGTCATGAAAATTCTGCAAATGAGATATATGACACTATAGATACAAAAATTAAACCAAAATATCTAAAACTTGTAGCAGATTTTAAACCTCGTGGTAATGTTCATACTGTTATAGAGATAGATTCGAGAACCATAAACTCTTAAACTTTAGAATTTCTTTTTTAACACAATAGTGTTTTTTTAAAAGATTATATTATTTATTTTTGCAATATATAATCTTTATTTGGGTATAATCGCGAAAAATTTCCCCTATTTAAGGAAACCCTATATGCAAAAAATTAGAAATATCGCCGTTATCGCCCATGTTGACCACGGTAAAACTACATTAGTTGATGGATTACTAGAGCAGTCTGGTACATTTGGTTCTCATGAACAACATGATGAAAGAGCTATGGATAGTAATGATTTAGAAAAAGAGCGTGGAATCACGATTTTATCTAAAAACACAGCTATTCGTTATAAAGACTATAAGATTAATATTATAGATACGCCGGGTCACGCCGATTTTGGTGGAGAAGTTGAGCGTGTTTTAAAGATGGTTGATGGTGTTTTAGTTTTAGTTGATGCTTATGAAGGTGTTATGCCTCAAACTAAGTTTGTTGTTAAGAAAATGCTAGCACTTGGTAAAAAACCTATCGTTGTTATAAATAAGATAGATAAACCTTCAGCAGATCCAGAACGTGTTGTAGATGAGATGTTTGACCTTTTTGCAGATATGGATGCAACTGATGATCAACAAGATTTCCCTATAATCTATGCAGCTGCTCGCGATGGTATGGCTAAAATGGATATGGATGATCCTGATGGAAACTTTGAGTGTATTTTTGAAGCGATTGTAAATGATGTTCCACAGCCAGAAGGAGATGCAGGTAATTCTCTTCAAGCACAAGTTTTTACACTAGATTATGATAACTATGTTGGTAAGATAGGTATTAGTCGTATTTTTAATGGTACTGTTAATAAAGGCGACAATGTTATGCTTGCAAAAGCTGATGGGGAGATGGTTAAGGGTAAGATTACAAAACTTATAGGTTTTCACGGTTTAAATCGTATGGAGATAGACCAAGCTGAGGCTGGTGATATTGTTGCGTTTGCTGGTATGGAGACTGTTGATGTTGGAGATACTGTTGCAGATGTAAATAATCCTGTTCCACTTGACCCTATGCATATAGAAGAGCCTACTCTTACAGTTGTATTTGCAGTAAATGATTCTCCACTTGCAGGTCAAGAGGGTAAACATGTAACAAGTAATAAACTTCGTGATAGATTAGAAGCAGAGATGCGTACAAATGTTGCTATGAAGCTTGAGACTGTTGGTGAGGGTAAATTTAAAGTAAGTGGTCGTGGTGAACTTCAAATCACAGTTCTTGCTGAAAATATGCGTCGTGAAGATTTTGAATTTAGTATATCAAGACCTGAGGTTATCGTAAAAGAGATAGAGGGCGTTAAGTGTGAGCCATTTGAGCATCTAGTTATCGATGTTCCAGAGGAGCTTAGTGGTACTGTCATCGAGCGTCTTGGAAAAAGAAAAGCTGAGATGAAATCTATGCTTCCAATGGGTCAAGGTTTTCAAAGAATAGAGTTTGAGATTCCAGCTCGTGCATTGATTGGATTTCGTGGACAGTTTTTAACAGATACTAAGGGTGAAGGTATTATGAACCACTCTTTCTTAGAATTCCGTCCTTATAGTGGTGGTGTTGAGAGTAGAAGTTATGGTGCATTGATCTCTATGGTTGATGGTGAAACTTTAGCATTCTCACTGTTTGGTATCCAAGATAGAGGTGTTTTATTTATCGGTGTTCAAACTAAAGTTTATGAGGGGATGATTATCGGTGAGCATTCTCGTTCAAACGATTTAGTTGTTAACCCTATTAAAGGTAAAGCACAGTCAAATGTTCGCTCATCTGGTGCTGATGAAGCTATCAAACTTGTACCATACAGAGATATGTCACTTGAGAGAGCTTTAGAGTGGATTGAGGATGATGAGCTTCTTGAAATAACTCCAAAATCTATCCGTATTCGTAAAAAATTCTTAACTGAAAACGAAAGAAAAAGAGAATCTCGCAAAAGTAAATAATTTCATTTATTGATTATTTTACATGCTTAAACATGTAAAATAATCACAACTCACTAACTTCTCACTTTTTATTAGTACAATTTCATTATGACATACGGAGAATATCACTACTTTATAAAGTATAAAATGAGATTAAAAGATGGAAGATGGGTTACAAACAAACCAAACATGCCTATGCCAAAAAAAATGCCAAGAGATTTAGCAGTTACCTACTATACTCTTAAGTTAAGTTTTTATTGGAAATCTGTAGGATATAAATAAGCTTTTTATTTATGCTATACTCCTCTAATTATAGTTATTTATAGAGGATTTTAAAAATGAATAGAGATAGTCTTATACAAGAAGCACTAAAAAATAATCTTTTTACATTACATTATCAACCCAAAATAAATCTTCATACAAAAAAAGTCGATTCTATCGATGCTTTGATTAGAATTAA
>JAADDU010000054.1 GCA_013153755.1 Campylobacterota bacterium
TTCTGCTTTTACACTTTGTATATACTTTGGTATAAGTAGTGGGATATTGATATATTTTTGTTTCCTTATCCCTTCAATTCTTTGAAAATCATCTTTTTGTGTCTCTATCTCTTTAAAGACATTTTCTACATCACTTTTAGAGGTTGCAAAGACAAATATACTCTCTATGCCACTATTGTATTTCTCTATTGTATCAGCTTGTTTTATATCTTTTATAGCCTCTATTTTAAGATACTTAAACCGTTTTCGCTCATGAGGAAGAGGCTCTATTCTTACACCTCTACCGATAGTTTGTATTACATACTTTTTAGCATTGCTACTACCGATATTTAAAAAGCTTACTATATTTGGGCGATTGCTATCCCACCCTTCACTAAATACTCTACTACCTAAAAGTATATTTATACTACTATCTTTATTATTAAGTCGCCTAAAATACCCCTCTTGAGTCATATCTTCAGTTATATCATAGTTATAAAGCAATCCATTACTCCAACTTTTAGTATCACTAATTTTCAAAAGAGCAAATGGCTTAGATGAAGTTTTGAGTTTAAATAACAACTCGCTACTATCTTTTGTTTTTATACACTCTATAGTTCCTTTACTTTTTGCATTAAAAATATAAAAAAGTATATCTTGATAGGTTATATCTCGTAAAAGCTCTAAAAAAGTATCGCTTACTCCCTCATTGCCAAAAAAGTAGTTTCTATTTTTATTTAGGTTTGATATAAGCTCTTGTTTACACTTTGCAAATTCACTTGGTTCATCTTTTGCAATTTCTAAAAGTGTTTGAAAATAGACTTTTAAATCTGCATTTTTGATATTTACCGTATGTGCTACTGCTATCATCAAAGGATTATGATATAATCTTTTATCTATCTTTCTAAGCTCACTATACTCTTTTTTGATAGCACTAAATAGTATAAGAGACTTTAGAAGTACATCTTTTTTATCTGCTGGAGTTAAATCACCCTCTTTTTTGTTAAAACCTTTAAACTCTTCATCAACTATCTTGATATTTTTACCATATCCCTTTTCATTAAACTTAGCTAGATTGAAATTATATATAGTTGTAATCTTATCGATACTATCTATAAAAGTAGCACTAAAGTTAAATATACAACCATTTTTAGCAAGTGTATTATAATACTCCTTTTTAAGGCTCTTGCTAGCATCTCCTTTATGTGCTTCATCAAGAATGATATACCAACTACTTATATTCTCTCCATCTTGATTATAAGTTACAAAATCTTTATAGTTTATCCGTTTACCATCTTTTTTCTTTCCAACTCCATCTTCATCACTAAAAAGATCACTTCTATAGTAAAAAACTTGTATCTCTTCATTAGCAAACAAATTACCTTGTCTTTTAACTCTTTCATAATCTTTAAGTGATATAAGCTCTATCTTTTTAGTAGCATACTTATTAAAAAGCTCTACCTGAGCTTGAAGTTGCTCTAAGATTTTATCTGTAGGAGCAAGTATCAAAATATCATTTGCAGGTATATACTCTTTTTGGCTCATAAGTTGCAAAATCTCAATAAGCTTTATCATCACTATACTTTTACCACTTCCTGTTGCCATCCAAAAAGAGGCACGATTAAGCAAACTATCTACTGTTAGCTTCTCTCTTTTAAACTCATTTTCACTAAAGCCTTTAAGTTTATAAAATTCTGCTAACCTCTGTTTATCTTGAAAATACAATTCCAATACAGCTGTGGCATACTTTAAAGCCTCTTGTTGATAGTCAAATAGTGTTATATTTTTTGAAAAGCTCTCTAAATTAAACTCATTATCTATATCTATCGTATAGAGTTTGCTTTCTACTATATTTTGAGCTATAAGTTGAAGGATATTAGTCATTTTGCACATCCAAAGTAAATTGTCTACCATCAAGACTCCATAAATCTACAGCAAGCCGTGCCATCTCTCTTTGTCTTGTGTTTTTATATTTTCTTTTCCCCATAAAGTATAGTTTGTTAATGGAGATAATCTTTTATGATTCCGTTCTCCACCAATAATTGTCAAATATGTACTATTTTGATAAAATCTTGTTTTTTTATCAACAAATCCCAAGCCTTCTAAACCAGCTTGATTATTATCTGATTCTTTCATTAAAGCATAATTACCAAGTCGATATTTAAAAGCATCTGACATAGCAGTAGAACTTTCATTTTCAATATGTTCTATTGATACATCATTAGTTTGTGTACCTATTAAACTTAACAGATTATCTCCTCTTAAATAATTTTCAAGACGATAAAGTATATACTTTACAACCATTCCTTGATTGTTATATTGATATTCTCTTCTTTTTGAATAAACTAATCGAATATAGGAAAAAGCATTTTCAAACTCTTCATCTTCTACAAAAAAATCTTTATACAATAGGTTATATATTTCATTTGCAACTGTTATTTCACCCCTATTTATCTTTTGAGCAATTTTAAAAAGTACTTTTCTTAATGACTTTTCATCTTTTTTGGATATAACCAAATATCTAAATATAAAAACTTCACATAACTTTAAAAGCTTTAAAAATTCACTATTAGAAAATTTTTCTTTAGCTGGAACAGCTAAGATTTTAAATAGACTGCTTCCAAGATGATTAAGATAAACAATATATTCTTGTACTCCTTGAGTAGAATATATTTTGGTATTATCACTTAACTCATTATATGTCTGTACATAAAGAGAAAGTTTACGGATAAACTCTCTTACATTCTCATCTGTATTTATATCTCCAGTTATTTCTTTAAGAAGTCTTTTTTTATTGTTATTACTATTATAAAAATACTGGAAGAGTTCTTCAAACTGATTTTCATTTAAACCATCCATAAACTGTTGCCAAGCTTCAGTAACAAATTGTGGATTAGTTGCTTTTTCAACTAAGTGGTTTTTTACCAAATCTGATATATTTAAATCTACTCCTCGTGCATTTAATGTTTCAAACATCAAATAAGGATTACTACTTTCATCTATATCGATTTCTATAAAGATAAGTTTCAATAACATTCTATACAAATTATAATCTGTTTTTATCTTTTTATTAAATAAAGGATTATTTCTATTA
>JAADDU010000057.1 GCA_013153755.1 Campylobacterota bacterium
ACAGCCAGAGATTAAAGGTGTTAAAAGTTATGCAGCTCATGGTGCAATAGTTGTTTTGTATTTGATGAGTTTTTTCCACCTATAACTATCATTATATCAGCTTTTTTTGCTATCTTTCTAGCTGCCTCTTGGTTTTCAAAAGTTGCATTACAAATGGTATTAAAAACTCTTACTTCTTTATGTCTTGGTATAAGGTAGTTAGCAACTTCAAGATAATCTTCAACTTTTCTAGTTGTTTGAGCAACTAAAGCTACTTTTTCTTTTAGTTTTAAATCTTCTAACTCTTTTGGAGATGTAACAACTATTGCACCATGAGCTGCATAACTTTTAACACCTTTAATCTCTGGATGTGCTTCATCTCCAAAAATGACTATGTCATATCCATCTTCACTCATCTCTTGTGAAATTAATTGTGGTTTTGTAACATATGGACATGTTGCATCTACAACATTTACATTTGTTTTTTTAAGTTCTGCTAGTTCATCTTTAGGTATACCATGAGTGCGAACTATAGCTTTATCCCCAGCCTTAAAAGTTTTATAATCATCAGTCAAGCCAACCTTAAAATCTTCTTCAAGCCTTTTTATCTCTTTTGAGTTATGAATGAGTGGTCCATAAGTTGAAGAGTCTTTATTTTCTTCAGCTATTTTTATAGCTCTTTTAACGCCAAAACAAAAACCGTAACTTTCAGCAAGTTGTATAATCATCAGTTAAACTCCATAGTCGTAATTTGTTCTAAAATCTCAAAAAAGTTTGGAAATGATGTTTTTATACACTCCAAGTCTGTAACTTCCATACCAGATTTAAGACCTGCAATGATAAAACTCATAGCAATTCTATGATCTCCATCACTATCTACTTTTGTGCTTTTTAATTCTCCACCAACTATCTTATAACCATCTTTATACTCATGTACCTCTATATTTGAAGCTCTTAAACCTTCAACTACAGTGGAGATTCTATCACTCTCTTTTACACGAAGTTCTTCTGCATTTTTAACAACACTCTCTCCTGATGCACAAGCCATGGCGATAGAGAGTGCTGGGAGTTCATCTATAAGCCATGAGATATTGTCTTCAACAACTATACCATGAAGTGGGGCTTGTTTTACATATATATTACCTATAGGTTCATATTTGTTATCTGTAAGTTCATAAGTTATATCTGTACCCATTCTCTCTAGTGCTTTAAATGCTTCTATACGGGTTGGATTTAGGGTAATACCTTTTAGAGTTATCTCTGCATTTGGTGTTATAGCTGTAGCAACTGCAAAGAAAAATGCACTTGATGGATCAGCTGGAACTGTTATATCAAGTGGTGATAAAAGTTTTTTCATAGGTGTTATAGTCGTTTTTAAACCTTCAACTAATATATCTGCACCCATCCCTTTTAGCATCCTCTCTGTATGGTCACGGGAAAGTTCTGGCTCAATGTATGTAGATACACCGTCCCCTCTTAGAGCTGCTAAAATCATACAACTTTTAACTTGAGCAGATGCTATCTTACTTTCATAATTAAAAGCTTTTAGGGATGCTCCTCTTATACTTAGTGGGGCGAGGTTTGCATCATCTCTACCATCAAATTTAGCACCAATCTCACGAAGTGGAGTAGTTACTCTTTTCATAGGACGAGAACGAAGATATTTGTCTCCTGTAAGTACAAAATGCCCATCTGCCGAACTTAAAAGCCCACAAAAGAGCCTCATACCTGTTCCAGAGTTTCCACAATCTAAAATCTCAAATGGCTCTTTTATACCATTTGATGAGATTTTAATAATATCTCCATCATCTTCTACAGATGCACCGAGATTTTTTACAATTTCTAAAGAGTTTAAAGTATCTTCAGCGCGTAAAAAGTTTTTTATCTTTGTAGTTCCATCTGCTAACATTGCAAACATAACACTCCTGTGCGATATAGACTTGTCTGATGCTATAGAGTCTATAGTTAAAGAAAAACTACTAGATGCAGATATACTTACTTTACTCATCTAAGACCTATCCCAAGCTTAGTGTCTAGTGCATCTAGTATAGTTTGCATAGATGAAGTTATATCATCTTCTGAAAGTGTTTTATCTTCAGATTGTAATACAAAACGGATAGATAAACTCATATTTTGCCCTAAAGATTCATCACTATACTTATCTACAGGGTAAAATCTTATAAGCTCATCACTAGCTGATGCTTCTATAACACTTTTAACACTCTCATAGCCCATGTCTTTAGGCATAACTATACTCAAATCTCTAAAAGAAGCTTGATATTTTGATGATGGTTTTGCAGTTTTTAAACCGTATGGTAATTTTGAAAAATCCAACTCACAAACAAAACTATCTTGTAAGTCATAATCTTTTTCAACATTTGGGTGAAGTCTATAAAGCTCACCTAAAACAACACCATTTTGTGAAATCTTTGCACATTGATATAAGTGAGATAAATCGTGCTGAGTCTTATGCTCTTTAAGCTTAAATCTACCTATAACATCTGTTACTTTTTGAACAAAAGTGGCAAAATCAATCTTTGCTGGTTTACCACCATTTGTCAAAGTTTCATTTGTTGCATCACCACTAAATAAAAAAGCCATTTTCAGTGACTCTTGTCTATCTGCATTAAAAACTGAACCAACTTCAAAAAGTCTAACTGAAGATATACCGTTTTTAACATTGTTAGATGCAGCTTTTAAAAGACCTGTTATAAGTGTTGGTCTTAGTGTGTCTAGTGTATTTACGATAGGGTTTAATATCTCTTTATCTTCATCAATAGTTTTAAAACCGTACTTGTTTAAAACTTTTTTCTCATCAAAAACAAAAGCTATAGCCTCAAAAAATCCACTTTGAGCAGCTTTATGTCTATAAAAACTCTTCTTTTTATAATCAAAATAATCATCTTGAAGTCTTGATTTTTCTGCAAAAATAAATGGTTTTGAAGGGATATTATCTATACCAACAAGGCGAACTATCTCCTCAACTATATCTTGTTTATTTACAATATCGTGGCGGTATCTTGGAACAATTATAACAAACTTTTCAGATGTTGATTTAGATGTGTTGAAACCTAAATTTTTTAAGATGTTTGT
>JAADDU010000059.1 GCA_013153755.1 Campylobacterota bacterium
ATCTTACTTATACCTTTTTTATGCTCTAAAGATATAGATTTGACTAACTATCTTGAGATAAATGAACTAAAAGCAGATATAAAGTTTAACAAACTTTGTAAACCTCTAAAAGAGAAACAACTACAAGCCCTAGCACTCTACCTTTGGGAAGTAAAAAGGTATGGAGATTTGGGTGAGATAGAGGGAGTCATAGAGGTTACAAAAGATGAGAAATGTCCTATCTGTGGGATGTTCGTATATAAGTATCCAAAATGGGCAGCACAAATCTTTTATGGAGATAGCCACCTCTCTTTTGATGGTGTAAAAGATATGATGAAGTACTACTTTGAGCATAAAAAAGGTATAAGTAAGATTTTAGTTACTGATTATTATTCCCAAAAAGCTATAGATGCACAAGATGCATATTTTGTTATTGGCAGTGATGTTTATGGACCTATGGGGGATGAACTTATACCGTTTAAAAAATTAAGTGATGCTAAGGTTTTTATGCTTGACCATAAAGCAAAAGAGATTTTGTTTTTTAAAGATATAACACCAGATGCAGTATATAAACTTGATGAATAACAACTTTACTAAAAAAACACCAATCTTTATGCTTTTTGGTGCTTTTCTTATTGTGTTTTTTGTTATGCAAACTATCTACCTTAGTATATTTAAGGGGATGGATAAAGAGATGCATACTAAAAAGCTGGAGTTTGTAAATATATGCAAACTTCCAGATTTGGCAATCTCAACAGAAGCTACATATGTTAGACACAGAAGTATGAGTGACCTTTTTAGCATATATAAAGATGATGGTTCACTTAGAGAGTACTTTCCATCAACTTATGTTTACTCTCATTCTCACATCATAAACGGAGCAAGAAGTGAAAAATAAAATCAATTTTTACCTCATAGAGTATGCCATAAATGCACTTTTAAGACAAAAATACAAAAACTTTTTTATAACTACCATACTAACTCTTTTGATTTTTTTGCTTACAAGTATATTTTTTATAACAAACTCTATAAAGTATGAACTAAACTCAACAGTAGATGCACTCCCTGAGATAGTGGTACAAAAAATCAAAGCAGGAAGACATTATGATATAGATGTAGATGCAGTGGATGAGATACTAAATATCACGGGTGTAAATGATGCTATTACTCGTGTTTGGGGGTACTACTATTTTGTAAATGCAGGTGTAAACTTTAGCATAGTTGGTATAGATGAGTTTGAAAAACAATATAAAAGCTCATTATCAAAGATAGTAGATGCATCACTTTTAAATACACCTTCTAAGATGGTGGTTGGAGAGGGTGTCAAAAGGGTTATGGATGAGAACTATTATAAAGAGTATTTTAACTTTATAAGACCAAATGGAACGCTAAAAAGGGTAGATATCGCTGGTAGTTTTGATGGGGATACAGAGCTAGAATCAAACGATATGATAGTTATGAGTAAAGATGATGTTAGAGATATATTTGAGATAGATGATGACAAAGCTACAGATATAGTGGTAAAAGTATCAAACCCTAAAGAGATAGCAACCATTGCATCTAAGATAAAACTACTATATCCAGATACAAGAATCATAACAAAAGATGACCTTAAAATTAGTTATCAAAATATTTTTGATTATAAGGGTGGGGTGTTTTTAGCACTTTTTATCATCTCTTTATTTACCTTTTTTATCATCGTTTATGATAAAGCAAGTGGACTTAGTAGTGAGGAGAAAAGGGAGATAGGGATACTAAAAGCGATAGGCTGGAGAGTTGATGATGTGTTAAAAGAGAAGTTTTACGAGGGCTTTATCATCTCATTTGTATCTTATATGTTGGGTGTTATCTTAGCTATGTACTTTGTATATATACTTCAAGCTCCACTTTTACAAAATATATTTACAGGTTACTCACAACTAAAAACTGACTTTGAGCTACCTTTTGTGTTTGATATACAAACTCTGTTTTTGGTCTTTTTTCTGAGTGTCCCTATCTACATAGCAGCGACCATCATCCCATCATGGAGAACTGCTACACTTGATGCTGATGAGGTTATAAGATGATAAGTTTAAAAAACATAACAAAAAAGTATGAGATAAACAAAAATAACACAGTTGTAGCACTACAAAATGTAGATATAGAGATAAAAGAGGGTGAGCTAGTTATATTAAAAGGTGCTAGTGGAAGTGGAAAGAGTAGTATCCTCTCACTCATCGCAGCACTATCTAAACCAACGAGTGGGGAAGTTATAGTGGATGAAAAACATATCTCAAAACTTCCAGATAACTTCGCATCTGATTATAGAAGAGACAACATAGGCTTTATATTTCAAAAATACAACCTCATACCAACTCTTAGCGTAAAAGAAAATATCATCCTCCCTTTAGTTCCTCTAAATCCAGATGCAAAGGATGTGAAACAAAAGCTAGATAGAGTCTTAAAACTCTTTAAGATAGAGCATAAAGAGGATGCAGTGGTTAAAAACCTCTCAGGAGGGGAGCAACAAAGGGTTGCCATAGCTAGAGCAAACATAAATAACCCTAAAATCATCATAGCAGATGAGCCAACTGCAAACTTGGATGAGAAACTATCTCTGCATTTCATTGAAATACTAAAAGAGTTAAAATCAGAGGGAAAAACCGTAGTTGTAGCTACACATGACCCACTCTTTTTTGATTTGGATTTTGTTGATGTTATGGTTGAGATGCATAGTGGCAAAGTTATCTCAGTAGGATGATGTTTTGATACTAACACCTGAAGTTTTAACTATATTTGTACTAAATGCACTTTTTGCTTTTTTTGCTCTAGTAGCTTTTGTTTTAAGCATCAAGATAGTTTTAAAATGGGATCTAAACTCCGTTTCACAGTCTCAGTATAAACTAGAAAAACTAAGCTATCTTGGCTCAACCATCATTAAGTATATATTTAGCATAAAAGTACCATTGTTTTTATTTTTTGCTTTTACACTTGATAAAATTTCAAATGTACTAACAGGTGCTATGTGTGCATCTGGTGTTGTAGATGCAACAGTTTATGGTACACCATTATTTCTTCTAAAAATCATAAATTTATATATATT
>JAADDU010000009.1 GCA_013153755.1 Campylobacterota bacterium
GATAAAAATTATAAAAATACTAGAAGATATAAACAACAGCATTAAAGTTTTAAAAGCTATAGAGTTAAAAGAGATTCTCATTAAATAGTCCCACAATTACAAGTGTCTGATATATCAAGAAGAACAGGTCGAAGAGAAATCTTCCCCGATTTTATAGCTTCTAGATTTATGATAGGTTTTACTCTTTTACCTATGTTTAGTGATATCATACATCCATCAGATAAAGTACTTTTAGAGTATGAAAAAGTTATGGCATTGTTCTCTTTTGCATAATGTAGCGCTTTTTTTATATTGCTTTTAGTTGATGGTAAAAGGTAGTATATATTTGCTTTTAGACTTTGCTTTTTATTATATGAGATAAGTTTTGTTTCTATTTTGTGTTTATTTATCCCGTCTTTATATTTTTTATCAATCTTTTTCTTTAGTAGTTTTGCACTTTTGTAAGTTGCTCTATCATGGTATATAATGATTTTAATCGCATCATTATCTAGTTTTTCTCTAAACTTATAGTCCATAAGTGGTATCTTTGGTACTAGCGTAGCATGTATGCTTAGTAAAGATTCATTTATATTAATAGCAAATATAGTACTAAAAAGTATGCTAATTATAAGTAAAAATTTCATTTTAAAAATCCAATGCTAGATTTAGCATAAACTCTCTACCACCATCATCAAAGTCTTGTTGATTTCTGCTGTTTGGTAAAGGGTAGTAGATACTATCATTAAAAAGATTTTTAATATTTAGTGCTATAGTAAAATCCTTATACTCATAAGAAATGGTTTGGTCAAATACAAAACTATCTGTTAGTTGAGTTCTATAATCGCCTGTATCTCTATTGGGACTTGATGTGTATCTTAAAACTGAACCAAAATTAAGTCCAGCACTTGTTTGGTATGTTAAAGAAGCAGATGCTAGTAAATTTGCAACATTAGGCAAATCAATTTTATCTTCACTCTCAGGTTCTATATGGCTAGCAAAGAGGTTAAATTCTAGTTGATTGTTTGGTGTATATATGTACTCAACTTCTGCACCTAAAAAGCTATTTTTAGAACTTTGTATATATCTTTGTGTCGTTATACTTTTTGTTATCATATCATTGATTCTAGTTGAGTATACATTAAAACGGATAGTATGTTGTTGATTTGGTTTATATATAGCACCAACTTCTATGGAGTTTGATTTTTCAGCTTTTAAAATTGGGTTTGATGTTAGCTCTACCCAAGATGGCGCTCGAAAAGAGTGTGAGTAAAGTGCTTTAAAGCTAATCTCGGGGTTTAATTTATAAACAAGTCCTATATTTGGATTAAAAGTATTTCCGAAGTCATCATAGTTGTCGTATCTTAAACCTGTAGATAGGTTAAAGTTTTGCGTTAAAGAGTAAGTGTTATTTAGATATATAGATAAAGTTTTTCTAGATAAATCAGGTTTTGAAATAGGTGTGATTTGTGTAGAACCTGCTTGCCATTGACTTTGAAGTGTTTTAGCATATTCGTATTTTAATCCTATTAAAAGTTCATTGTCTTTTATGGATTTTGAGATGAGGTTAATTTCAGCTAAGTAAGAGTTTTCTTTATAGAGAGTATTTATCGCAAAGTTTCTAGGATGTATTGTATCTACCTCTTGTATGTATCTGTTATAGGTAGCCATAAAGTTTATTTGGTTGTTTTGATTTATGTTTGTGTTATAAGAGAGTTGCGTATATATAGATGTGTTTTTATTTTGGAACTTATCTCTATCCTTATCTAGCATGCCGATTATACCATAGGCATTACCTATATCTGATTTTTTGATTCTAGTTAGTAATGATAGTTTTTTATTTGTTATATTTACACCAAAAGAGTAATCATCTAAGTGTCTATCACTATCTCCCCCTTGGTTTGCTGGATTTGCACTTACATATATGGTTTTGTTGTTTTTTTGTGAATAAGCATCTAAGGCAAGTTTAAAACCATTAAGCTCTGTAGATAAGTAAGTACCTATTTTTGAACCATCATAGCTTCCTTTTGAGACAAAGATGGAATTTTGGATATCTTCTTGAGATATATTTGTAATGATGTTTATAACACCACTTATGGCATTTGAACCATATAAAATAGAACCAGACCCTCTAATGACTTCTATACGTTTAACAAGTTCTATGGGAAAGTCAAGATAGTAGTAGATTGAACCTCTGTAGCTATTGTTTATGGTAACACCATCTACCATAAGTTTAACTTCCCCTTTTTGGGTTACTCCTCGAAAGACTATTGTGCTTACACCACTAGATTCTTTTTGTAGTTGAACCCCTGGAACAAAAGCTAAAGCTTCAAATACATTTTTTACTCCAAATTTTTTTAATTTTTTACTATGAAGTATGGTAACAAATGATGGAGTTTCATCTATGTTAAGTTTAGTCTTTGTAGCTATCTCACTAACATCATCTAAGCTTTTTAGAAAATCATCTTCAAGATTTACAGTATTTTGGGCATATAACAAGCTTAATGTAGATAAAAGAGTTAATATATATTGTTTCATGTTTATGCCTTTGTGTTATCGCCTATATACTAAGTATTATATACCCACTTGTATAAAATAAACCTTTTATTTGATATACTTCTGGCAAAAATACTAGAGGAAGTTTGATGAGTTCTGCACTTGATAGGCTAAAAAATCTAACAAATAAAATTTCATCTTATGAGACACAAAGAAGAGAAAATCTTAAGATTTTAGAAACCATATATAAAGAGATAGGGATAGATAAAAAAGTAGACAATTTTTTAAAATTATTTGAGTTTAAAGCCATAAATCTATCTGGTGCATCTCTTTTGAGTGAAGATTTAGGGGAGATAAAAAAAGGAAAGTACTTACAAATCCTTGCTATAAGTTATGATAAAAATGCCGTAAAAAAAAGTACAAATATCTCTTTGGCTTATTTTGGAAAAGTTGAAAATGTAGATGAAAAGTTAAAAGACAGAGTAGTAGAGTTTATCATCAGATATAGGTTTGAGAAGAGTTTTATAACATTAGAGAACTATTATGATATGTTAGGTCAAATTAAGTGATAATTTTCATAGATGTAGAGACAACAGGTTTAGAGGAAAAAGATAAACTTTGTTCAGTTGGAGTTGTAGCTGTTGAAGATGACAATAATATAGTTGAATTTTATGAGTTAGTTAATGAAGGTAAAAAGATTTCACCTAGTGCATCTAGCATAAACCATATAACAAATGAGATGTTAAAAGGTAAACCTAAGTTCTCAGATACTAGAGTATATGAATTTTTGCAAGAAAATACCACTGCATCTAACATCATAGTTGGACATAATGTTGAGTTTGATTTAGCTATGCTTAGAAAAAGTGGTTTTGATTTTATAGGTAAAAGTATAGATACACTAAGAGCTACAAAACATCTCATCCCCGAATGTGAATTCTTTTCCCTTCAGTATTTAAGATATGAGCTAAAACTTTATAAACAAGAGTCTAAGCCATTAGTAGCTCATAATGCTTTAGATGATGCTAAAGTTTTAAAATATCTATATGAATATCTTTTAGAGTATGCTTCTATAGATACTTTAGTAGAATTAAGCACTAAAAATATCTTGATAGATAAGTTTAAGTATGGTAAATATGCTGGTCATTACATAGAAGACATATCTGTAAATGACAGAGGTTATCTAGAGTGGATGCTCTCAAATATGTTGGATTTAGATGAAGATTTACGATATAGTATCGAGTACTTTTTAAAAGGAGAATCATGAAAATAGCTATAGAGTGTAAGTCATTACTACTTCAAAAATCATTGGAAGTTTTTTTAGAACCATATTTGAGTTCTATAAAGCAGTGTGATGTTATAGTTTGTGATTTTAAATCTAGTGATAAAAAATCTTTTTATATATCTCAAGAGATAGATGCAGACCTTATAAAACCTTTTAGTAAATCTTCTCTTATCATGGCATTAGAAGCTAGATGCAGTGCTTTAGAGGATAAAGAAGATGATGTTTTAGATTTTGAAGTGTTACAAAAACGCATAGAATCACTTACTAAAGAGTATCAAGATAATATCTTAAAAACAGTTAAGGCGTTTTATGAAAAGTAGTCCTTTAACAAAAAAAATCATTAGTGGAAAATTTAAAAACAAAGTCTTAAAACTACCATCTAAAACAACAACAAGAAGTTCTAAAAATATAGTTTTAGAATCTTTTTTTAACACCATTCAGTTTGAGATTATAGATGCAGTGTTTGTTGAGGTATTTTCAGGTAGTGGTTCTATAGGACTTGAAGCTTTAAGTCGAGGGGCTGGTAAGATTGTTTTTATGGAAAAAGATAAAGATGCACTAAAAGTTTTAAAACAAAACATAGCCATAACAGACCCAACTAGATGCGATGTATTTGGTGGAGATAGTTTTAAAAATATAGATGCAGTGGTTTCGAAGCTAAAAAGAGAAAAAACTGATGCTTATTTTTATATAGACCCACCTTTTAGTATAAGAGAGGGGATGGAAGATATATATGAAAAGATGATAAAAATGATAGCATCTATTCCTCAAGATGTAGTAAAACTTATCATCATAGAACATATGAGTTCTTTAGAAATTCCAGATAACATAGGTAATTTTAAAAAACAAAAATCTAAAAAGTTTGGAAACACAACTCTCTCCTACCTAACTTTGGAATAATATTTGCTATCTCATAGCTAGTAAAAGGACTGGTTATGAAGATTGTTATCTTATTTTTATTTATATTGACATCCATATATGCTACAAAGATTAGTGATGTAGCTAACATAGTTGGTGTTCGCGATAATCAAATCATAGGCTATTCACTTGTAGTTGGTCTTAAAAAAACAGGTGATGGTACAACTTCAAAGTTCACTCTACAATCTATCTCAAATATGTTAAAAGCTATGAATATAGATATGAAACCCATAGATATAAAGTCAAAAAATGTTGCTGCTGTTGTTGTTACTGCAAATCTAGCTCCATTTTCTCGTCAGGGAGATAAGTTTGATATCACAGTATCATCCATCGGAGATGCTAAGTCTTTAGAGGGTGGAACACTTTTAATGACACCTTTAAAAGGGGTTGATGGTAAGATATACGCTCTTGCTCAAGGTGCCATAAGTATAGGTGGTAAAAATACTAGAGGAGCAGGAAGTGAATCTCATCCAACTGTTGGAGTTGTTTATGAAGGTGCTTTGGTTGAGAGGGAGATAAACATAGACTTATACCATCAAGAGTATGCAACACTATCTTTAAAAGAGTCAAATTTTAAAAACTCTGTAGCTATCCAAAAGGCTATAAATAGTTTTTATGCTACACAAGTTGCAGTTGCGATGGACCCTAGAACCATAAAGCTAAAAAGACCACAAAACAAAAGCATGATAGAGTTTTTAGCACAAATCCAAGATATAGATATGGACTACATAACAAAAAGTAGAATTATCATAAATGAAAGAACAGGAACTATAGTTGCTGGTGTAGATATAGAGGTTAAGCCTATAGTCTTAACTCATGGAGATATAACTATAAAGATAACTCCTCAAGATAACCTATCTAAACCAGAGGGTTCTATGGAAGTTGATAATGATTTAGTTATAGGTTTAAATGAAAATGAACTTTATACAAAAAAAGGTACAACAACAGTTGCAAATGTAGTTCGTTCCCTACAAAAGCTTGGTGCTACACCAAAAGATATCATAGCGATTTTAGAAGCTATGAAAAGTGCTGGTAGTATCTCTGCAGAGTTAAAAGTTATATAAGGAAAGATGGAAAATGTACGCTTTAAATTCGCTAAATAATTCTATGCCAAATAGTCCTATCCCAAAGATAGATGATAAGGTTAAAGATGCAAAGCTAAGAGAACAAACTGATGCTTTTGAAGCTATCATAGTTAAGATGCTTTTAGATAATGCTGCAAAAGATGAGAAAAATCTATTTTCATCACAAAATGACCCAGGCGATAAGATATATAAGTCCATGTATAGAGATGAGTTAAGTAAAGCAAGTGCTGGAAGTTTTGGCTTTTCACAAATGCTTTATGATTTTTTATCTCAAAAGAGTTGATAAATATATATTTTTGCCGATATAGTTGCTAAAGAACCTCTTTTAAGAGGCTATAAATAAGGATAAATTATGATTTCTCAAATCAATTCTTCTGCATTGCGTAATGCTTATGCAACTAACTTTGGTGAATCTAAAGATACACAAAAGATGGGTAGTGTCGTTTCAAAACAAGGTGATACAAGCAAGGTGGAGCAGATAAAAGAAGCTCTTGCATCTGGCGAGTATAAAATCAACTTAGAGGCTCTTTCAAGTAAGATAGCACAAGAGTTACTTTAGGTTTAGTAAAAAAGATAGGGGTTAAAGATGTTGTCTCACCATTTAAAAAGTGCTTTAAGTGATTTAAAGGACTTGATTCAAATAACAGAGTCTGATATAACAAGTATAAAAGAGGCTCAACACGAACCTCAATTTGAAAGACTTTCACTAAAAGATGAGAAGTTAAAAAGCTTTGAGATGAAAAAAGCTATGATAGACCATGAGATAGCTTCTTTAGTGAGTAGAAATCCAGATAAAAACTTGCCAGACCTTTTAAGTGATGAACAGCATCTACTTCTAGATGAATTAAAACTAGAGTTAAATAACCTTAGAGAGGTAAATAAACACTATGCTAAGTTGGTTTTAACCGTTAGCAATTTATATAATTCATTTTTAGAAGAACTTATACCAACAGAGATGCAAGGTTATAAAAAAGTAGCATCTAAAGACCCAAATATCTTGGAAGTGAGGGTTTAAAATGGCATCTATATTTAGTTCTTTAAACATAGGTTATTCAGGTTTAAATGTAGCTCAAAATGGTATAAATACCACGAGTCATAATATCTCTAATGCACAAACAGAAGGTTATACAAGACAAAGAGTCATAACTTCTGCTGCGACCCCTGTTTCTAGCTCTGCAGGTAATATTGGTAATGGTGTTGAAGTAACAGATATAAAAAGGGTTTTTGATAATTTTATCTTTGATAGATATACAGATATATCTGCTGAGAAAGATTATAGTGATTTTGAGATGAAAACTTTAGAAGAATTATCAGCATTTTTTCCAGAGATAGATGGCGTAGGTATAAAATCAGATTTAAATGCTTACTATGAAGCATGGCAAAATTTTTCAGATAACCCTAGCAATAATGCTATAAAAACAGTACTCGCTCAATCTTCTAAAACTTTATCTGAACATATAGCACATACACAAGACCAAGTAAAAGATTTACAGTCAAAGCTAAACGATCAACTTGCATCAAACATAAATGAGGTAAACTCATTAGCTGAGCAATTAGCAAGTATAAATAAGTCTATAGATGTAGCAGAAGCAGGAGACTCTTATAGTGCAAATGATTTGAGAGATAAAAGAAATGTTATCGAGAGAAGTTTAGCTAGATTGATAGGCTCACAAACAAATGCAGGTCAAATAGAATCAAATATACAGATAGATAACTCATCAAACACAAAAACTGGTAGTTATGTCTTAAGTGTAGGTGGCTTTAATATAGTAGATGGTAGTACTTATCATCCTATAAAGTTAAATAACACTGATAACCAAAATGGTTTTTATGAACTTTCTTTTCAAAGGCAAGATGGGGTAGAGATACCTATGAGTGAAAATATAGATGGAGGTGTTGTTGGTTCTATCTTAGACTTAAGAGGCTCATCTATAGATGGGGAAAGTGGTAGTTTTAAAAATGGTGTTGTCCAAAATGTTATTTCAGAGTTAGATAGTTTTGCAAAAGGTATCATAGAATCTACAAATAACATTTATGCTAAAAGTTCATCAACAGTGATGGAGTCAAATACACTAAACATAAACTCTTCAAGTTCCATAGTTTATTCGGGATTAGATATAAATGAGGGTTCTTTTAATCTTATAGTATATGATTTAGATGGAAATGAGGCTGCTAAAAGGGAGATAGATATAAATGTAACCACAACTATGAGTGGAGTTGCAGGTTCTAACTCTATACAAGGTCAAATAGAAGCTCAAAAAGATGATAATGCAGATGCAAATGCTAACAATGACATAGATGACTTTATAAACTTTAATTGGGCAGATTTTGCAGGTGGTAGCTCTTTAGAGTTTAGTCTTGATAAAGTGGCAGAATCACAAGGTTACACTTTTGTTATAGAAGATAACCTCCAAACAGATTCCTTTTCATCTGGAACTAACTTCGCCGGTGCTCTTGGTATGAATAGATTTTTTGACGGAGATGATGCACAAAGTATGCAACTAAATCATAAACTTTCTACAAACCCTACACTTATATCTGCAGGAGAGACTGCTATCACAGGAGATAATGTCATAGCATTAGATATGGTTCAGCATCAGTATGAAAAGTTTGATTTTGATGTAAATGGTGAAAACTATAACGAAACTACTTATGCTTTTTTTGATGTTATAGCTACTGATGTTGGTACTCAAACAAATGCAGCTATACTTAGAAATGAAACTATATCTACACAGTTTAATGCAACAGAGTTAGAGTATAGTTCAGCTTCACAAGTTGATATAGATGAAGAGATGACAAATCTAATCAAGTATCAAACTGCATATGGTGCAGCTGCTAAGATTATCACAACTATAGATCAGATGATGCAAACTCTCCTTGGGATTAAGCAGTAGTTTATATGCCAAAGCTTAGTCTAACATTGTTAGTAAGTGTTTTTATATTTTGTTTTTTTGGGTCTTATTTTTATATGGTAGATCCATATACTTTAGATGCATCATCCATCTTAACTCCACCATCTTTAGAACACTTACTAGGTACAGATAGACTTGGTAGAGATATATTAGCAAGGCTCATAGAAGGTGGTAAAATATCACTCATTATAGGTGTTGGAAGTGCTTTTATAGCTTCTTTAGTTGGGCTTTTAGTTGGTTCTATATCTGGTTATTTTAGAGGTAATGTTGACAAAGTGGTAGTGGTAGTTATAGATATATTCTTAACTTTTCCAACATTTTTTTTACTTTTAGCACTTGTTAGTTATATCAATGCATCTAGTTTGATTCTTATTGTAATTATCTCCATAACAGGTTGGATGAGTACAGCAAGACTTATCCGTTCTGAGAGCTATAAAATTACTTCACAACCATATATAAAGATACTAAACATAGCAAAAGTAAATAAACTAAAAATTTTACTAAAGTATTATGCACCCATCTTAGCACCTATCTATTTTGTAAGTTTTACTTTTGGTGTTGGTGGGGCTATCCTCGCAGAGTCAGGACTCAGTTTTTTAGGTCTTGGTATCGTAGCACCTCAGATGAGTTGGGGGAGTATACTTAGTAGTGGAAAAGATGTTGTAGAGATAGCTTGGTGGGTGAGTTTTTTCCCAGGACTTATGATATTTTTAGTAACTTTTGCACTTATAAATATCTCAAATCATCTACAAAATATGACAAATAAAAAAGAGATACTTTAAGAAAAACTAGATATAATAACGAAATTTTTTCAAGGTTGTTTGATGTTATATCGTATCGTTTTATTTCTCTTTTTTAGTATTACTTTAGCTTATGCTGAGCCATCTTTAGCACAAGTTAAACAAGCAGTTGCACAAAACCCAGCGCTTCTAGAATCTCCTCAAGCAAAAGCTATGATGAAGCAAAAGGGTGTGAGTGTTGCAGAAGTTAAACAAAAGTTAGCTGAGGGTAGTGATGCAAAAAGTGTAAGTGACACAACTACACAAGATGCAGAAAATAGTATAGACACTACATTTCAAGAGACTACAGAAGTTAATACAGACTTAAAAAACAACACTCTTGCAAAAAGGGTAAACCCTTTTTCATATAAAACAAATGCACAGATAAGAGAAGAACTAACATCAAAACAACAAAAACTAGATACTAAAAAATTATCTAGATACTCTATGAGTTTTTATGCGAATAAAAACAAGATAGATGTATCTTCACTCCCAACTCCAGATAACTATATGGTCTCTACAGGAGATATTATAAGCATACATGTGTATGGAGATAGAGATAAAAGCTATAGCCTTGAAGTGAAAAATGACAGAACTGTAGAGCTTGACTTCATAGGTCCTGTAAGTGTTGGGGGTATGAGTTTTAGAGAAGTAAGAAAAACACTAAAAGCAGAGCTTCAAGCACACTATCAGATGAGTGAGTTTAGTATAAAAATCGCTAAGTACACTACTATTCAGGTCACTTTAGTTGGAGATGTTAAATTTCCAGGTATCTACAACCTTTCATCATTTGCAACAGTAAAAGACCTACTTATAACTGCAAAAGGTGTGAGAAAAAGTGCATCGGTTAGAGATATAGTTATAAGAAGAAACGGAAGAAGCATAGCACACTTAGATTTTTATGAACTACTTTTTAAAGGTAACAGATTTGGAACTAAGTTACTAAAACAAGGCGATATAGTTATCATCAAAAAAGCAAAAAAACTAGTTGCCATAGATGGTTATGTGAAAAATGCAGCATATTTTGAGCTAAAAGATAACGAAACACTTTATACCTTAGTTAAGTATGCAGGTGGAATGAAACCAAATGGTTCTAAACTTAACATAAAAGTAAACAGATACTCAAACAACTCAAAGTCTGAAACTTTTAAATTATCTTTAAGAGAAGCAAAAAGATTCTCTATGAAAGATGGAGACAGAGTATATGTATACCCACTAGACTTTACTGCAAACACTAGTATAAGTATGTATGGTAATATCATAAGACCGGGAAGTTATAGACTAAATAAAAGTAAAACATTAAGTGGACTTTTTAAAGAAACACTAAAAAGTGGTTTTAAAAGTTTCTTTTTACCACAAACATATTTTGAGTATGGTGTACTTAAGAGATATAACGATGACTTAACTTATACATCTAAGTCATTTAATCTTGCAAAAGTTATAAATGGTGAAGAGGTAGTAAGATTAAAACCAAGTGATGAGATCTTTATATTTTCTAAAAATGACATCTTTACAAACTCTTATGTTATAACTAAAGGTAGCTCTTTAGTAAAAGGTGGAAAACTACAGTACTTTAGAGGTATGACTATAAAAGATGCCATAAATGCTTCAGGTATAGATGGTGTAGTTGATGATAAGATAAAAGTCACTACTTATGCTACGAAAGACTTTATGCCACAAACTAAGTTTTACTCATTAAAAGATGAAAGTGATGTGGAACTTAACCCTTACGATGAAGTAGAAGTGTATGACTACTATGCAAAGCATATACTTGAACCCGTAAGTATAAAGGGTGAAGTTGTAAAACCAACTGAAGTTTTTTATGAAGATGGAATGACACTAAAAAGACTCTTAGACATAGCAGGTGGATTTAGTAAAAAAGCTTACCTGAAAAAAGTTGAAATCGTTAGATATTATATAGATAAAGAGCAAAATCGTCAAAGAAAGATTTTACAGTTAGACATCAGTAATAAAAAGCTAAATACCATAGTATTAAAGCCTTATGATGAGGTAAATGTTTTTACTATACCAAACTGGGGTGAGAGAAAAACTGTAACTTTAAAAGGGGAAGTTAAGTTTCCTGGTATATATAACATAAGAAAAGGTGAAAAACTAAGTAGTCTTATCAAAAGGGCTGGAGGATTTACAGAAGAAGCTTTTATAGAGGGTACAGTATTTACTAGAGATAGTGTTAGAAAAAACCAGATAGAACAGTATAACAGAGCATTAGCAAAGATAAAAAGAGAACTAGCCATATATAATGCTATGCCTGCAAATGCTAGAAAAGCATCAGCTATGGCTCAATCTTCTGGAGCTTTAAATGAAGTTATCTTAGAAGCCAAAAAATACCAACCTATAGGAAGAGTTAGTATCTCTTTAGATAAAAATATAACAAAAATTCAAGAGAGTGAATACAACCTAGTACTAAAAGATAAAGATAGCATAACTATACCAACAAAAATCGATACTATAACAGTGTTTGGAGAGGTATTTAACCCAACTTCATTTGTATATAACTCCACATACACTGTAGATGATTATATAAAATTAGCTAGTGGTTTAGGAAGAGCAGCTGATGCTTCACATATCTATGTAATACATGCAGATGGTAGAAGTGAACCAGCATCACAAGGATGGTTTGGTACTAGTGCAAAAATCCAAAAAGGTGACACTATAGTTGTCCCTATGTATATAAAAGAATACAACGCCATAGAGATATGGGATAGTGTAGCAAAAATTCTTTCTAGTTTTGCAGTAACAGCAGCAGCACTTGATACTCTAGGAGTTTTTGAATGAGTCAACTAAATCAAGCAAATACCATGGAAGAAGATGAGATAGACTTAAAAGAACTTTGGAAAACTATAAAGGGTGGTAAGAAAGTTATATTTATCACTATGTTTGTCATAGTTACTATGACATTAGTATATGCATTATCTATACCAAATATTTATAAATCTAAAGCAGTGCTTATACCAAAAGCTGAAAAGTCTAGTGGTCTTGGTGGTCTTGGTGGCCTTGCTGCTATGGCTGGTATAAGTGTAGGTGGTGGAAGCATGACTCCAGATATCGCATTTAATTCACTTTTAAAAAACTATGAGTTTATGAAAAAGTTTATAGTTAAAAATAAGATTTATGAACACTATACAGATGAAAATGTAGATAAAAACTATGTATTTGCTCTTGGTTTTAGAGATATTTATGAGTTTTTTAAAAGTGATAAGAAAGAGCAAAGTTATGAAGAAGAGCTTTTTGGATTAGTGAAAGTTGTACAAAAAAATCTTTCTATAGCATCAGATAAAAAAAGTGGACTCATAACAGTTTCATATAGTGATGCAGATAGAGCATTTACACCAAAAGTGGTTAATGACTTTTTAAATGATGCTAGTGAATACCTAGTTTCAAACAACCTAAATATCATAAATAGTAAACTAGACTACTTCTCAAAAGAACTTCAAAAAGCAGAGAGTTTTGAACTTCGTACAAGTATATCTGGGATGATATCAAACATAGTTCAAGAAAAAGTGATGATGAAGTCTAAGAGATACTACCAGTGTGATGTCCTTACTACCCCATCAGTGTCTTATGTAAAAGATAAAACTAAACCAAAAAGAGCCTTGATCTTAGTTGTTGCTTTTATAACAAGTTTGATTTTAGGTGTTTTCATAGTATTTTTTAGAAATTTTATAAAAAAAGGTGAAATATAAATGTCTCACTTAACACATAGAAGAAGAACAACAGATTTAGTGATAAGAAAGTGCTTATTTCCTGCTGCTGGGTATGGAACTAGATTTTTACCTGCTACAAAAGCGATACCAAAAGAGATGCTTCCTGTACTTACAAAACCATTACTTCAGTATGGAGTAGAAGAAGCTATGAGTGCTGGTATAGGTACTATGGCTATAGTAACAGGACGAGGTAAAAGAGCCATAGAAGACCATTTTGACAGGTCTTATGAACTTGAACATCAGATAGATGGAACATCAAAAGAAAAACTCATGCATGGGATACGAAAAGCTATAGATGAGTGTACATTTTCATATACAAGACAGATAGAGATGAAAGGTCTTGGGCATGCCATACTTACTGGTGAAACACTCATCGGAGATGAACCATTTGCTGTGATACTAGCAGATGATCTGTGTGATAATGAAGATGATGAAGCAGTTCTTATGCAGATGGTAAAACTGTATGATGAATATAGATGTTCCATAGTAGCAGTAGAAGAGATACCACCACAAGATAGTAACAAGTATGGAGTGATAGCAGGAGATGCTATAGAGTACAACGGAGCTACGACTTCAGTCGTACAAAAGAACTCACTATACAGAGTGACAAACATGGTAGAAAAGCCAGACCCTAAAGATGCACCAAGTAACCTAGCCATCATAGGTCGTTACATACTAACCCCGGATATCTTTGACATACTAAAAACTACTAAACCAGGTAAAGGTGGAGAGATACAGATAACAGATGCATTGCTTCAACAAGCAAAGCAAGGAAAAGTAATCGCTTATAAATTTAGAGGTAAACGATTTGACTGTGGTAGTGTTGATGGATTTGTAGAAGCTACTAACTATTTTTACAAGAAAAATATATAGGAACCTAAGTGGAAATTATGAAGTTTGGGACTTTAGAAAGTAAGTTAATAAACTATAATAATCAAATGGTATTGATAGATAGTGATGTAGCTGAACTCTATGGTGTAGAAACAAAAAGAGTAAATGAAGCTATTAAAAATAATTTAGATAAATTTCCCAAAGGTTATATTTTAGAACTTTCAAAAGAGGAAAAAAACAAGGTGGTAGAAAATTTCGACCACCTCTCAAAACTAAAGTATTCACTCCATAATACTAAATTAAATCAGATTTTAGAAGATGATGAAGATGGAGAGATTATAGAAACAACTACAAAATATGAATTTAATCTAGGATTTGCAAAAGTAAGTAGAAGTGTTAAGAAAATTAAAA
>JAADDU010000017.1 GCA_013153755.1 Campylobacterota bacterium
TGTTGAGTATATTTTAAGGCTTTGGGTACATAGTAGTATCTCAAAAGTTATTATACATCAAGATGAATACAGTGACTTACTTGGTAAAGAGTTTGATTTTGGATTTGTTTTTAAAAGAGTTCTTAAAGATAAGTTTGAGTATATTTTTTCCATTAAAGCCATTATAGACTTACTCGCAATCTTACCATTTTTTCATGAGCTTAGACTTCTTCGTATTTTTATACTGTTTCGTGTTTTTAAGATTTTTAGATATGCAAAAAGTTTTTCTACTTTTAGTTCAGTTTTAGCAACTAAAAAGTTTGAGTTTTTCACTTTAGGTATGTTTGCATCTATAGTTATATTTGTATCTTCTGTTTTAATATATGTTATGGAAGCAAATAATCCAAATTCACCTATAAATACTTTGTATGAAGCATTTTATTGGTCCATTGTTACTATCTCTACTGTAGGATATGGTGATGTGGTTGCCACTAGTAATGAGGGGCGTTTTGTTGCGATTGTTGTTATTCTTGCTGGTATAGCAGTTCTTGCTTTTACCACTTCACTTTTTGTTTCTGCTTTTACAGAAAGGATAGAGGATATTAAGGAGAGTAAAACTGTTCAAGATATTTCAAAAACAAAAAAAGTATATATAATTTGTGGGTATGAAAACATAGCTAAAGAGGTTGCTAAAAAACTTCTAAAGGCAAACTTTAACCTAATCATCTTAGATAGTTCTCAACAAAGGGTTGAAGAAGCAAAACAAGCTGGATTAAAAGCTCTAAACTATAACCCTGGGAGTGTAGATAGTTATAAAAAACTTCATGTAGATATGTCAGCACAAGTTAAAGCTATACTTTGTTTAAGGGAAGATGATGTAGAGAATGTTTATACTGCTTTAACTGTTCGCTCTGTTAGTAGTGAAGTACCTATTATCTCTCTTTTGATAAATAGTACAAATAGAAAAAAACTTTTAAACTCTGGAGTAAATGAAATTTTATACGATAAAGAGTTTGTTGGTTTAGTTGCAAGAGAGTATATGGGTCAACCTGTCGCATTTGAAGCTATCCATGCAATCACTTCCGAAAGTAGTGTGATAAATATAGAAGAAGTACCTATCACAGATAGAATAAGAGAAAATTTTGCTAGTGTTAGTGACTTAGAAAATGTGAAATTTAGAGTTGTTCTTTTGGGTATTTATAAAAAAACTTCAGATAGATTTTTATTTAACCCTATAGATAGCACTTTATTAGATACTGGAGATTATCTACTTGTTATAGGAAACTATATGTTTATAAAAGAATTCATAAAGCATTTATCTATAAAAGTTAAGGTTTAAGTTGATGAGTGAAAAAGCAGTATTGGTCTTTGGATATAATGACTACGGTATAGAGATAGCTAAGAATGTGATTCAAAAACACAGAAAAGTAACTATATTTTCACTTGATGAAGATATAAATACAGATGAGATGAATGCTAATTTTAATATAGAGAGATTTGATTTAAGCGATGATTGGGATGATCTAGAAAACAATCATGATATATATGATTCTATCATCTTTTGTGCTTTGATGGATGAAGCAAAAAATATATTTTTGACATTATCATTATGCTCTATATTTAAAGATATATCTATCATAGCACTTGCAAAAAATAATGAAGATGCAAACAAATTAAAAATGGCTGGAGCTAATAAGGTTATCCCCATAGTTCAAACAACGGCAAATATCATTACAGATATGTTAAAAAAACCTATAATGACAAATGTATTGCACAATATACTTTATGAAGAGAGCGATTTAAGAATAGAGCAGATAAAAGTAAAAAATACGTCTTATTTTGGTGGAAAATATCCAGCAGATATAGAATGGAGTAGGGAGCATGGGATTATAGTACTCTCTGTTATACATGAAGATATGAGTGGAGAGTTTATATACTCATCTAAGGCAAAACATAATACAATCAAAAAAGGTGATATTTTTGTGGCAGTTGGGTATAGTAAAGATTTAAAATCTTTTAAAAGATTGGTAGGAGGTATATAGATGCAAATAGGTGTCATAGGAGCAGGTAAATGGGGCAGTGCATTAGCTTTTGCAATGAGTGAGAAAAATGATGTTTTTCTAAGTTCAAGAACTCCAAGAAAGCTAAAAAACTTTGTATCGATGCAAGAGATACTAGAGTGTGAGTACCTTATCATAACAGTACCAGCTCAACAAGTGTCATCGTGGCTAAAAGAGTACTTTATCTTTAAAAATCAAAAAATCTTAGTAGCATCAAAAGGTATAGAAGCATCAAGTGGAAAGTTTTTAAATGAGATATATGCTGATTATATTCCAGATACTAACATAGCTTTTTTGTCTGGTCCATCTTTTGCAGTTGAAGTTCAATCATCACTACCCACAGCAGTAGTGGTAAACTCCAAAAACCTAAAATTAGCTGAGGAGTTTGCATCTTTTTTCCCATCTTTTATAAAAGCATACACTTCGGATGATGTTGTAGGTGCTGAGATAGCAGGAGCATATAAAAATGTTATAGCCATAGCTGCTGGGATTTGTGATGGTCTAAAACTTGGAAATAATGCTGCTGCCTCACTTATATCAAGAGGTTTAGTTGAGATGCGTCGTTTTGGTGCTTTTTATAGTGCATCTGATGAAACTTTCATAGGACTTAGTGGAGCTGGAGATCTGTTTTTAACTGCATCTTCAACTATGAGTAGAAACTTTAGAGTTGGTCAAGGTATAGCAAAAGGGATGAATCAAGATGAGATACTATCGCATCTAGGTGAAGTTGCAGAGGGTATAGGTACAACTTATGCACTAAATAAAATAGCAAAAGACAAAGAGCTTTACTTACCTATAGCAAAAGAAGTTTATGAGATGTTAGAGGGAAAAAGTCCCACTAAATCTTTGAAGGATTTACTTAAAAAGTAAAGGGGTAAAAAATGTTAGAGTTTAAAAAGATAGGATTTGCTTTTTTAGTTTTTGGTGTTGTGTTTGTTTTATCTTTAACACTTTTTAATCTAACTCAAGCCTCTTTACTTGGAATAATCGCTTTACTTGTTGTAATGTGGACAAATGAAGCACTACCATTAGCAGTAGTTTCTTTGTTACCCATCATCCTTTTTCCATCATTTGACATACTCTCTACAAAAGCAACATCCATAAACTATTCACACCCTATTATATACCTATTTTTAGGTGGTTTTATGTTGGCTATCGCAGTTCAAAAGAGTAATTTACATAAGTATATAGCAGATAAAATGCTTTTACTTTTTCCAAACACTCCACGAGGGATAATCTTCTCCTTAGCCCTTACTTCTGGACTCTTAAGCTCTATACTCTCAAATACAACTACAACTCTTTTACTCATATCTATAGCACTTTTTATAACAGATAATCCAAAACTAAAGATGAGGTTTGCTTTAGCCATAGCTTATGGTGCAAGTGTGGGTGGGATACTGACACCTATCGGTACACCTCCAAACCTTATACTCCTTGGTATTATGAGTGAAAAAGGGATGCAAAGTATAGCTTTTTTTCAATGGATGTGGATGGTAGCACCATTAGTGTTTTTTATGCTCATAAGTGTTAGTATGGTTTTGAGTTTTGGTGTTGGAGATGCTAGTGTTAAAAGAGATATAACACTAAAACCATTAGATGCAGTGCAAAAAAAGATTCTTTATCTTTTAGGAATACTCATAGTTGTTTTGTTTATAAATGCACCCATAAAACCTTACTGGTCTGGTTTAGGGCTTAGTGATGCAGGGATACTTCTTAGTGCTGGATTAGTACTTTTTATGCCACCTTTTAAAATCTTGGAGTGGGAGAGTGACTCTAAAGAGATACCTTTTAAAATCATCTTTTTATTTGGTGCTGGATTTTCCATAGCAAAAGCTTTTAGTGCAACAGGTTTGGCTGATGAAGTAGCATCATACCTTATAAGTATGACGCATCTAACTCCTTTGTTACTACTCTTTAGTGTTGCAATTCTCATAACATTTACAACAGAGATAACATCAAATACGGCACTCATATCTATCATGCTACCAGTTATCTACTCAGTTGCTCAACAAACACATATAGATACAACACTTTTTATGATGGTAGCAACACTTTGTGCAAGTTATGCTTTTATGCTTCCCATAGCAACTCCACCAAATGCAATAGCAATGAGTAGTGGTGTTGTAGATGTAAAGAGTATGATACGCTACGGTATAGTTTTAAATCTTCTTGGTATATTTTTTATAGTGATGATAGCTGAGTTTTTTTGGAAAGGGGTGTTGTAAGATAAAAGTTTATTTTATCTTACAATCACATTGATTTATCTTCTTTGTTTTTATCATAGTATATATATCTTTTAGTGCTAAACCTACACAGTAAAACCATAACGCATCTAAAATAAAGTTGTTATCTAGCCCATGTGTATAAAGATAAGCAAATCCAAATATATAAGGCCACTTAAGAAAGTAAAAAAATAATATGCCAACTCCATAGAGTTCTTTTAATGTTTGTTTCATCCCAACATTATGCTAAAATTGCACTAAAAAAGGTATAAAATGATAGTACATATAGTGATTTTTAAGTTTAAAGATGAAAATAAAGAACAAAATATAGCTAAAGTAGTAGAGAAATTAAATGCTTTAGTAGGTTTAGTCCCAACATTAAAAAGTATGGAAGTTGGTGTTGATTTTGATGGTTCGCCTAGAGCATTTGACTTGTCACTATATAGTACATTTGATTCTAAAGAAGATTTAAAAGCTTATGCGATACACCCAGAGCATCTAAAAGTAGTTGAGCTTATAAAAGAGGTTACATCTGAATCTAAAGTTGTTGATTATATAAATTTAACATCATCAAAGTAGATTTTAGATATAATCGCGAAAATTTCATATAGGATACTATATTTTGAGAACTCATTATTGTACAGATTTAAGTGAAGCAGATGTTGGTAAAGAGGTTAGTTTAACTGGTTGGGCAAACAGTTACCGTGACCATGGTGGTATAATCTTCATAGATTTAAGAGATAAAACAGGGCTTATACAGCTTACTTGTGACCCAGAAGATAGTGCTAAAGCGCATAAAGTAGCAGATAGCGTAAGAGATGAGTTTGTTCTTATCGCAAAAGGTAAGGTTCGTCTTCGTGGAGAAGGTCTTACAAATCCTCGTCTAAAAACTGGTGCTATTGAAATCATAGTTGATGAACTTATCATAGAAAACAAATCAGCTCCTATGCCATTTGTTATAGGTGATCAAAATGTTGGTGAAGAAACAAGACTAAAGTATCGTTACTTAGAGCTTCGTGACCCATCTATGTATGAAGCGTTTCGTCTTCGTTCAAAAGCAGCAATAGCAGCTAGAAATATCTTAGATGCAAACGGCTTTTTAGAAGTTGAAACTCCAATCCTTACAAAATCAACTCCAGAGGGTGCAAGAGATTATCTAGTACCATCTCGTGTACATGATGGAGAGTTTTATGCACTTCCACAATCTCCACAACTTTTCAAACAACTTCTTATGGTTGGTGGGTTTGATAGATATTTTCAAATTGCAAAATGTTTTAGAGATGAGGATTTAAGAGCAGACCGTCAACCTGAGTTTACTCAGATAGATGTTGAGATGAGTTTTTGTAACCAAGAAGATGTTATAAAAGTAGCAGAAGATTTACTAACTGCTATGTTTAGTGCTTGTGATATAGAAGTAAAAGCACCTTTTAACCGTATAACTTACAAAGACGCTATGGAGTGGTACGGAAGTGATAAACCAGATTTAAGATATGACCTTAAAATGGTAGATGTTATAGATATATTTGAGAGATGCGATAACGAAATCTTTACAAACATAGCTAAAAAGCCTAAAACAAACCGTATAAAAGCTCTTAGAGTTCCAGGTGCAGACCTTGTTTTCTCAAAAAGAGAGATGAAAGCTTTTGAAACTTTTGTTCGTCAGTTTGGCGCTCACGGTTTAGGTTACTTTCAGATGAAAGAGGATGGTTTAAAAGGTCCACTTACTAAGTTCTTTAGTGAAGAAGATATACAAGCTATCATAGAAAGAACACAGCTTGAAGTTGGTGATGTTGTTTTCTTTGGTGCAGGAGATAAAAAAACTGTACTTGATTATATGGGTCGCTTTAGAATCTTTATAGCTGAACATGAGAAGATGAACCTTATAGATGAAAACCGTTATGAGTTTGTATGGGTTGTTGATTTTCCAATGTTTGAAGTTGAAGATGGAAGAGTAAAAGCACTTCACCACCCATTTACAATGCCTAAGGATACTGATAAAGAGGATGTTGAAGAGATAGAGTCTATCGCTTATGATATCGTTTTAAATGGTACAGAGTTAGGTGGTGGGTCTATCCGTATCCATAAAGAAGCAATTCAAGAAGAGGTGTTTAAACTTCTAGGAATTGACGAAGAGGAAGCTCAAGAAAAATTCGGTTTCTTACTAGATGCACTAAAATTTGGAGCACCTCCACACGGTGGTTTTGCTATGGGATTTGACAGAATGATGATGCTTATATCTAAAAAATCATCTATCCGTGATGTTATAGCATTCCCTAAAACTCAAAAAGCATCTTGTATCTTAACACAAGCACCAAGTGGTGTTGATAATACTCAACTAAGAGATTTACACATTCGCCTTCGTGAACAAACAAAAGCATAAAACTTAAAAAAGGAAAAACTTTGAAAAAACTATTTTTAATCATTGGTGCACCAGGAAGTGGTAAAACTACAGATGCAGAGCTAATCGCTGAGAAAAATGACAACATCACTCACTACTCTACTGGAGATATGTTTAGAGCAGAGGTTGCAAGTGGAAGTGAACTTGGTAAAACTATAGAGGGTTACATCTCTAAAGGTAACCTTGTTCCTATCGAGATAGTTATAGATACTATAGTAGGTGCTATCAAAAAAGCTCCAACTCCTGTTGTTGTGATAGATGGTTATCCTAGAAGTACAGAACAGATGCAAGAACTTGACAAATACTTGGCAAATGAGAGTGAAGTTGAACTTGTAAGTGTTATAGAGGTTGAAGTTAGTGAGCAAACTGCAAGAGATAGAGTTCTAGGTCGTGCAAGAGGTGCTGATGATAACAACGAAGTGTTTGATAACCGTATGAAAGTTTATATGGAGCCACTAAAAGATATACAAGAGTTTTATAAAGCTAAAAACCTTTTAAAAGTTATCTCTGGAGAGGGAACTATAGAAGAGATAGTAGCTGAGATGGATGCTTTTGTAGTATCTAAAATCTAAGTATTTAGATACTTAGCAACATTTTTTGAACTACCATTTTTTAGATATGCTCTAAGTGTTTTAGAGTTATCTAAAAAATCTTTTCTATCATAATTTTTATACGCTGTTATAAGATTTTTTGTAGTTACATCATCTTGTATAAATTCTGGATGTATCTCTTTGTCACTAAACTTACTAAACATTATATTTGCAAGTCCTAAATGGTTTAATTTTACTAATCTACTAGCTATAAAGTAGTCAAAAGATTTAGCTATATAACTTAGTATAAATGGTGTTCCTATGAGTGAAGCTTCAAGGGTTGCAGTTCCACTACATATAAAAGCAAAATCAGCATCTAAGAGAGCTTTATGTGAGTCGTATATCACTTTAAAGCTAGATAAATCCCCATAAAGTGTATCTACTTCTTCTTTTGTAAAATACTCTGGTATAGCTATAACTGCATCTATATTTTCTAAAGAATTTCTAACTTCATGATATATAGGCATTAGTTTACTTATCTCACCCTTACGACTCCCCGGCATAAATAAAATAGTTTTTATCTCTGCATCTAAACTCTCTTTAAAAACTTTTATCTGGTCAAGTAAAGGGTGCCCTACATAAGTTATGGGTGCATCTGATGGGTAGTAATCTTTTTCAAAAGGAAGGATAGATGCGAGATGGTCTATAGTTTTTGCCAAAACAGGTATACGCTTTTTCTTCCATGCCCATGCTTGAGGTAGTATGTAGTAGATTATCTCTTTATCTGGGTATCTTTTTTTTATCTTTTTTGCAAGTGGTAAGTTGAAGCCAGATGAGTCTATGAGTAAAATTTTATCAACTTCTGAAGCTAGTTCTACCATCTGTGCATTTAGTTTAAAAAAGAAGCGAAGTTTTTTAAGTGCATCTACAAACCCCATGATAGAGAGAGAACGTAAATCAACTATGGAGTTACCAAGCTCATTATCAAAAATACCTATAAACTCTATGTCCTCATTAAGCTCTTTTTTGAGTGATTTTAGATGTATGTTTGCAGAATGTTCTAATGCACTAACTAAGATTTTCATTTGTTTTATCCATTTTTAATACTATCTTAAATATTACACCATCACATGTATTTTCAACTAGTAGTTGACCCATGCAGTGCTTTTCTACGATGGTTTTAGACATATATAGACCAAGTCCAGTACCCTCTTTTTCACTTTTTGTTGAGAAGTATGGTTTGAAAATCTTTTCTATGATGTGTTGTTCTATCCCACCACCATTATCTTTGATTTGAAAAATCATATTTTTATCATCATCATAAGTTTTGATTTCTATATAAGGTTCTTCTATATTTTTTTCTATCAAAGCATCCTGAGCATTTTTGATTAGGTTTATAACAACTTGTTTTAGTTCATTTTCAAATGACATAAATTGAGTGTGTGAATTTAATTCTATATTACAAGTTATATGGTTATTTGTTAAAGAAAATTCTATGATTTCTAAAACATCATTTGTTATTTTGTTTAGTGTAGTTTTACTCATCTCTTTATCTGGTTTAAAAAAGTTTCTAAAGTCATCTATGGTAGAGCTTAAGAAGTGTACTTGTGTGGAGATTTTTTTAGTTATATCCATGATGGTTTCGTTATCTATCTTATCTAGTATAGTTTTTAGTTTTATACTATCATTGTATGAACTTATGGTATTTAGTGGTTGTCGCCATTGGTGAGCTATCATACTTATCATTTCACCCATTTGAGCTAGTCTTGATTGGTGTAGTAATTGAGTTTCTTTTTGTTTTAAAGTTGTGATGTCTAACATAGTCGTTATATATATATTTTCCAAATCTATGATACTTGATTTTGTTTTACATAGAGTTACTATAGTTGCATCTACACTATTTTTGATTTCCACTTCATGTTCAAGTTCATCTTGTTTTTGTATTTGAGCTAAAATCTTTTTATGTTCTTTTTCATCTATAAAATCTAAAAGATTTTTATAAAGCAAGTCATCTTTTTCATCAAATCCAAGACTTTTATAAGCAGTTTTGTTTGCATCTATGATATTTAAGTCTTTATCATGGATAAATATCATCTCCATTGCTGCATCTAAAAGTATTTGAAAACTTTCTTTTTGTTTTGAGATATTTTTATAACTCTCTTGTAGTTCTCGTACTTGATTGTCTAGTCTGTTATAGTCTATCCAAGAATCTACTTTTAAAATTATCTCTTCTGTTATATATGGTTTTTTTAGTACATCAACTGCACCAGCTTTTATGGAAAGCTTAGTTATAAGTTCATCTATAAAACCAGAAACTATCATAACAGGTATTTTTTTGTCATCTACTATCATAGCTTTGTTCTTACTTAAAAAGTCTATACCATTCTCTTCTTTTAACTCTATATCTAAGAGTATAAGGTCTATTTGCTGTTTATTTAATTCAACTAATGCTTCTTTTGTGTCCTCAACTGCTATGACATTATAGTATCTGTTTTCAAAGAGCTTTTTAAGTTGCATCCTTATAAACATAGAGTCATCTATGATTAGTATAGTTTTTGTTCTGTTTTCTTCTAAACGGAGAATGGTTTTAGGTATATGTTTAGCTTTATGTAAAAATGCTTTATCTTTGATGATATACTCTATGATTCCCTTTTGGTAATTCATCTCTATAAATTGTTTATCATCTTCTGTTGTTAATACAAATATCTTGATATTTTTACTTTGTAGCTCTTCAACTAAGTCATAACCATTTCCATCAGGTAGGTTTATATCTAGCATGATATAATCAACTTTATGTGTCTCTAAAATTTCTCTAGCTTCTTTGATATTAAACGCCCTATAACATTCAAAATCTTTTTTAAAGATAGAATATATAAGATTGTTGATAGTTTTAGAATCATCAAGAACTAGTATTTTGTACATGTTTAAAACCTACATTTGAGTATGTATGAATTGTACCTAAAATATGAATGAAAAACAATTGTAAATGTGGGCTAATAAAAAATTTCGATACAATTTCAAAAAAAAACTAAGGCTTTTTAAAATGTTAATGATAATAATGGGTATTTATACTCTTTTTATACTCGTATCTATATACACAAGTGTTATGCAAATTGGTTATATAAAACAGGCAAAAAAAGGAGATGCTGTACTACTTAAAGCATCCGACTTTTTAAAGGCTGCTAACTATAGTGTTGCTAAAGAGAGATTATCTATAGTTAATTCTTTTGTTGATTATCTGTTTTTTGTAGCTTGGATGGGATTTGGTATCTCTTATCTTGCTGATAATCTATATTTTGAAAATGAAGCTATGACAAATATAGCTATAGTTATGGGATTTATAGTGATAAACTCTATCTTATCTCTACCTTTTGCATACTATGAAAAGTTTGTATTAGATGAAGAGTTTGGTTTTAACAACTCAAGCATGGCTCAATGGATAAAAGATACTCTTATCTCTTTTGTTATGACTATAATACTAGGCTCACTTGTGGTTTGGGGAATCTACTCTATCATCTCTAATTTTAGCCTTTGGTGGTTATGGAGTTTTGTATTTATTTTTGGTGTAGTTATCCTTATAAATATGCTCTATCCAGCTTTTAGAGCGATGTTTTTTGACAAACTAACACCACTAGAAGATGAAGAGTTAGATACACAGATAAAAGAGCTTATGGATAAAACTGGTTTTGTAAGTAGTGGAGTATTTGTAAGTGATGCATCTAAAAGAGATGCAAGATTAAATGCTTACTTTGGTGGTTTTGGTAAGGCTAAAAGAGTTGTTTTGTTTGATACACTTATAGAAAAACTAACGACGAGAGAACTTTTAGCAGTTTTAGGACATGAACTAGGGCATTTTGCACATGGAGATATATATAAAAATATAGCTCTTGTTGGTGGTATGCTTTTTGTAATGTTTGGGATTTTTGGTAATCTTCCAGAGAGTCTGTATCTTGAGTTAGGTATAAGTCAAGAGCCTTATCTTATGATGATACTTTTACTACTTTTTATGCCTGTTTTAGGTTTTATTATGATGCCAATTATGGGGATAGTTAGTCGTCATAATGAGTATGAAGCAGATAAGATGGGGAGTGAGTTAGCAGGAAAAGGTGGAGAGATAGAGTTAGCAAATGCACTTGTAAAACTTGTAAATGAAAACAAAAGTTTCCCTCTATCACACCCATTATATATCTTTTTTCACTATACTCATCCACCAGTATTAGAAAGATTAAAAGAGCTTGGTATGGATATAAAAAACATAGATAAGAGTGCTTTAGAGGGCAAATGCGAAGCAAATATATAGTTAAAGACACTTTAGCAAAGATAAGCTCAAAACTAAAGCCTTTTATCCCAAGAGCATCAAGAGAAGCTCAACTTCTTTTGATGGCACATCTAAATGTTGATGAACTATGGCTTTTGACTAATCAAAATACACAAGTAAAAGATATACAGAAGTTAGATGCGTGGGTTGAAAGACGAGCTAAAAATGAACCACTTGAGTATATAACAAACAAAGTAAGCTTTTATTCTCAAGAGTTTTTTATAGATTATGGTGCTTTGATTCCCCGTCCTGAAACTGAACTCCTTATAGATGAAGTGTTAAAAAATATAAAAAATTTAGATGCACAGATGACTTTTGTAGAGGTTGGAGTAGGTAGTGGAATCATCTCTATAGTTTTAGCACAAAAACTAAAAAATGCAAAGTTTATAGCCATAGATATATCTGAGAAAGCTTTAAAAATAGCACAAAAAAATATAGAAAAATTTGGTATGACTAGTAGAATTGAGTTGCGTTTAGCCTCACTTTTAGATGCAGTGGATGAGAAGATAGATTACTTAGTATCAAATCCACCATATATAGCAGATGAAGTAGAGCTAGAATCTAACCTCTCTTATGAGCCTCAAAATGCTCTTTTTGGTGGTAAAATCGGGGATGAAATCATAAAAAAACTGCTTGATGAAGCCTTAAAGAGAAAGATTAACTTTTTTACTTGTGAGATGGGTTATGACCAAATGGGTAAAATACAAAAATATTTACAAAACAAACAGTTTAAGTCTTTAAAATTTTATAAAGATTATAGTGATTTTGACCGTGGTTTTACATTGAAGGTTTAGTATTTGAAAAGAAATATTTATGTAGATTTTAGTTATCTAATCATGCTAGGAGCATCTTTTGGTGCAGTTATCGTTCTTGGTGCTTTTGTAGCACCTGTTGTTTTTCATCCAAATAGCATACTTGTAGATATGACGCTAGACCATTATAATTCAGGTATCATAATGGGTGAGATTTTTAGAAAGTTTAGTTACTGGGTATATGGCATAGCTATCTGGGTTATTTTATATGAAGCTATCATGTATAAAATGGGGCAAAGAGATGCCATAACCTTTGGAAGTGCTATAACAGTTGTTTTCTCTTCGCTAATGTTTAGTGCAGTTTACTCTCCTAAAATCTTAGCGATGCAAGCTATAGGTGCAGAAGCTACACAAAGTGACACATTTCAAAACATCCATCTAGCAAGTGAATTTGATTTTAAAGTACTTTCAGTTGCACTTATAGTTCTTTTTGTAAGAAGATTGATGTTGCTTAGGGTAAATTAACACTAATTTAACAATTATTTTATATGATTATACAAATCATAAGGAGATTGTAAAATGAAAAAATTAATTATTGCTATGTTGATGCTAAGTTCATTAGTATTTGCTCAAAATATGGGGCATCAAAATCATGCAAAGATGAAACAGATGAAGATGTTTCAAAGTGTTCCTATGTCTAAAGCTATCATACTTCAAGATGGTGATACTAAAATGTATTGTCCATCTTGTGGTATGACACTACCAATGTTTTATAAAACAAACCATTCAGCAACACTAAATGGAAAAACAAAACAATTTTGTTCACTTCACTGTTTGATTGAAACAAATCTAAATAATCATAACACTTTAAAAAATATAAAAGTTGTGGATGTAACTTCATTAAAGTTTATAGATGCACATAAAGCTACTTATGTAGTTGGAAGTTCTAAAAAAGGAACTATGACTATGAATAGTAAGTATGCTTTTGCTCATAAAACAGATGCAGAGGCTTTTGCTAAAAAGTTTGGTGGTAAGGTTATGAGTTTTAAAGAGGCATATGCTATCGCATCTAAAGCACTTGTAAAAGAGGTAAAGATGATAGCTAAAAAACAAGCTATGATGGCTAAAAAAGGTGCAATGATGTATGAAAAAATGTGTAAAAAAACAGATATAAAATTTTCTTCAACTGCCCAAGCAAAAGCTTATGTAACATCAAATCATCTTTGTGGAAATATCAAAGGAAAAAAACTTCAAGCTATAGGTTTGTATCTAAAATTAAGATAAAATACTCATAAATTTTAACAATTAGAGAGATCTTATGAAAACGATACAAATCTTTTTTTTAATGGTAAGTCTTGTTTTAGTATCTATATCTTTAGATGCTAAAACTTTTAGTAAAGTCGCTACACTAAAACCACAACTACTACAAACTTCAAACGAAAAATTTTGGTGTCCTGTTTGTGGGATGAATCTAAAGATGTTTTATAAAACTTCATATGTTGCTAAACTTCAAAACTCCACAATTAGACAATACTGTTCCCTAAGATGTCTTGTAGTAGATATGCAAGAGTATGGCATAGATGAAAAAAGTATAAAAGTGGTAGATGTACATACTCAAAAACTCATAGATGCATCTAGTGCTTACTTTGTTGTAGGTTCAAAAGTTAAAGGAACTATGAGTAAAGTTAGTAAACTCGCTTTTGAAAATAAGTTAGATGCAGTGCTTTTTGTCAAAAAATTTGGTGGTAAGATAGTTGGTTTTAATGAGGCTCTAAAACTTGCAAAAGAGTCTTTATCTTCAGATATAGCCATGGTTAAAAAGAAAAAAGAGAAAAAAATCTACCCTATGGGTAAAAAGATTTTTAACAAACTTTGCTCTAAAGATATAGATTTGACTAACTATCTTGAGATAAATGAGCTAAAAGCAGATATAAAGTTTAACAAACTTTGTAAACCCCTAAAAGAGAAACAACTACAAGCTTTAGCCCTCTACCTTTGGGA
>JAADDU010000018.1 GCA_013153755.1 Campylobacterota bacterium
GTTGGTTATTGCTTCAACTCTGTATATAACAACAAAACAAAGTGTCAATACTAGTGAAGTTGCAATAATACCAGCAGAATTATTCTTAATTTCAAAGAATTTTCCGAATATGATAGAAAAAATACTACGACCAAAAGTTTTAGCATACCAACTTTGTTTTTTTATTTCAGCCATTATTAGCTCCTTTTTATTTAATATGTTTTGTCATATTTATTATGCAACTTCTTGAAATGAGAGTTCTAACATGCTTTCTATACTTAGATGGTAGTCAATGGATTCCCACTCTATACCTGTATTCATACAGATAAGTTTATAGTTTTTAAGTTCTAAAAGTGATGCTTCTTTTAATGGTTTGTACCATTCGATAGGTGTAGATATAATTCTTCCATCTTCAAGCTTTACATGAAGATATTCATCATCAAAATGTACTTCTTTACCTTTAACTAAACCATTCATTCCAAATCCTTGTAAAATTATCTTTATTCTCTTTGATGATTTCAAGTGCCATTTTTAAATCTTTAGGTTTTAAATGATTTTGAACTACTTTTAAATTTTCTAATTCAATTTTAGCAAATCCTTCACCTTTCATCACATGAATATGCATAGGGTCATGTTCATTTGCATAAAAGAAAAATTTAAAACCATTTTTATTGAGTAAAGTTGGCAAAGATTTATCCTCATCTTATTTTAAAGTATTATAACTAAATTTTTCTTTGATAAGTTTTTACAGTTTTTGTGGGATATAACTAGTATTTTATAGTTATTTATATTCTATTGTATAGCATTCTTAATCCTAAAGCAAAACTATCTTCGCACCAAACCCACCTAAGTGTTGAGGGGCATCGTCAAACCCCTTAACTCTTGGATGTGCGAGTAAAAAGTTTTTAACTGCATAGGAGAGTTTTCCAGTTCCTATGCCATGGTAGATTATGACTTCATCCCAGCCACTTAGTAGTGCATCTGATAAAAATTTATCTAAAACTTCTGTTGCTTCATCTGCTCTCATACCGTGTAAATCACACTTTAATCCAGCTTTTTTTACTACATCAACTTTTACATCTGTTCTTGCTTTTTGGGTTATGATTTTGGTGTGTTTTAGATGCTTTGTTTTAACCCTAACTCTCATACCCTCTATCTCTATGGTAGCCTCTTTTTTATCACGCATAGAGATTATGATACCTTTTTTAGAGTGATATTTAACACTATCGCCAACATTAAAGGCTATATCTCTTTTTATGAGTTCTTTATTGTCTTGAGGAAGCTTTTTATTTGCTTTACTCATAGCTCTATGAATGGCTTTAGAGTCTGTTGCTTTTGCAGCTATTTTAGCTTCATTTATCGCTACTGCATAGCTATTTTTAAGTGCCTCTTTTTGTTCGTCTATCTCTTTTAAAAGTTGCTCTTTTAGTTCTTTTAAGTTTAATTCTTTTGCTTTTAATTCATCTAGTTTATCATCTACTTTTTGATGCTTTTGTTTTAGTTCTCTTTGAAGTTGTGAGCCTCTTTCTATGAGTAGGTTTAGTCTTTCACTATTGTCCCCATAAACAGTTTTTGCTTCTTGCACAATGGTGTTTGAGATACCGTATCTACTAGCAGTTTCAAAAGCATAACTTTTACCTATGATTCCTTGCATAAACTCATAAGTTGGAACTCTTAACTCCTCATCATATATGGCTGCCATAAGCTCAACATCATCTCTATCTGCCATAAGCGAAGCCAGTCTTTTGTGGTGGGTTGTAACTACCACTTTTTGCCCTTTTTTTATAAGGTCATCTAGTATCACTTTAAACAAAGCTGCTGCTTCATCACTATCTGTTCCAAGTTCTATCTCATCTATGCCTACTAGAGCTGATTTGAAGCTAAATATACGGGAAAATTCTTGCATCCTACCTGCAAAAGTTGAGATGTCATTTTTAACATTTTGAGGGTCATCTATGATGGCTAAAACAGATTTGAAACTGCCTATATGGGAGTGGTTTTCATCTACTTTAAATGGGATGATATACTTTGCCATAAAAGCAGAAGCTAAGATAGACTTTAAAAGCATAGTTTTACCACCAGCATTTACACCCGTTATCATAAGTATATTTTTACTAAAATCAACATTTAGTGGTTTTGCTTTACTAAGAGCTGGATGGATGAAGTTTTTTAAAACTATTTTAGAGTCTTTTTTACTTTTTATAAGCTGTAAATCTCTAGTTTTTGCAAACATTACCCTTGCTTGATAGTTATCAAACTTTGTAAATTCTTTATCTATGAAGTTTATAAATGGCTGTAACTCTGTTAACTTGTCAGAGAACTCTTTTGCATACTCATAAAATATAGCCTCTCTTTGTTGCTCTACAAAACGAATCTTTTCTTTAGCTTTTAAGATGCTATCTGGCACAACATAAAAAAATCCACCACTACTTCTACCGATAACACTTCCCTTTAAAACATGGTTAAAACCACCACGAACTAAAAGACTCTCTTCGTTATTTATAAGATGCACTTGTGTATCTACTAGATACCCAGCTAGTTTTGAGCTGCCCATAAGTCTTTTTAGCGACTCATTAATGGTGTTTTTATGTTCTCTGATTCTTGCACCTAAACTAAAAAGGTTTTCATCTAAATTTTCTTCAAATTTGCCATCAACAGTAAAATACTTCTCAATCTCAGTAAACTTTTCATCTATGATAAACTTGCTCATCCAGTCGCCTATGATGCCATCTACATTTAGGTTTTTAAAGTAGCGAAAATATCTTACAACTTTTACTATCTCAAAGATTTGCTCAAAATTTAGTAACCCTCTTTTTTTTAGATGTAGTTTTATATTTGTAAAATCTGCAACTTTTGGAGGGCTTTTAAATGTTATGTTATCTAGTGCTTTTATATAGCGAAAATGAAGCTCTTGGTCACCCTCAATATATAGAGAATTTTCACGAGCAAAAAAGCTTTCAAAATGCTCTATATGCTCATGTAAATCGAGTTGTGTTATGAGTTTGTCTAGTTTAAATCTCTTATCTGTTTTCATTAAATTAGTATTTAAGATACATAGCTCCACTTAGAGTCTTTAAACTCTATATGTGTATCTACTGGGGTATTTGCATAGTTTACTAAGACTTTAGTATCTGAGATTTTCTTTAATAACACAAGCTTTTCATCTTTTAAAAATGCCTCTAGTAGTTCTTGTGATATATCTTGTTTATCGTTTGTTTGTGTAGTTGCCTCTGCATCTAAAAGTACTGCATCTAAATCATTTTCTTCTGGTTTTTCTTGAACTTCTTGCACTTTTTGTTCAGACTTTGGAGTTTCTTCTTCATATAGTGCATCTAAAAGCCCATCTACAAACTCATACTTATCAAATGATGTTAGATGCTCTGGTTGTTCACCTGTTCCAACAAAAAGTATAGGAAGTTCTAACGCATAAGCGATACTAAATACACTACCACCTTTTGCAGTTCCATCTAGTTTTGTGATGATGATACCATCTATACCTATCATCTCATTAAAAGCTTTTGCTTGAGCTATAGAAGAGTTTCCTTGTGTTCCATCTATGATAAGTATAGTTCTATGTGGTGCTCCCTCATGGGCTTTTGCACATATACGGTTAATCTTTTTAAGCTCATTTGAAAGGTTAGTTTGAGTGTGTAATCTTCCAGCTGTATCTATGATGACATTATCATAACCTTTAGATTTTGCAGAGTCTATGGTGTCATAAGCAACAGCAGAACTGTCATGCCCTTGTTTAGATGCAACTATAGGGATGTCAAGTTTTGTTGCCCAAAGTGTAAGTTGCTCTATCGCTGCTGCACGGAAAGTATCTCCAGCACCTAAAATCACTTTTTTACCCTCACTTTTATATCTATGAGCTAGTTTTGAGATGGTTGTGGTTTTTCCAGCACCATTTACACCAACTATAAGCTCAACAAAAGGAGCTTTATATTCTGGCTCATTGTAAGATGTGTGAGCCAGTGTTGCTAAAAGTTTTGAGCGAAGTATCTCTCTTGTGATTTTTTCTTGATAAGTTTGCTCAAGTATAATCTCAACTAAGTCATACTCCATATCTGCTTCAAGAAGTATATCTTCAAGCTCATCTTTAGTAAAAGTTATTTTTCTCTTTGGTGCTACTACTTTTATCGCATCTACTGTCTTAGAGAGAGATTTTTTTATAAAACCAAACATGTTAAACCTATCTACCTAGAGCTGATTTTATTTCGCTCTCAACAAGTTCTTCTTCTATAGAACCTATAAAATGATTTACATATTTTCCATCTTTGTAGAGTGCCATGATAGGGATAGGGTATCTGTCACCTAGTTTTAATTCATCTACTATAGTGTCTGCTAAACGGCGATTTTCTTTAGAGTTTACAAGTGTATAGTGAGCATTATATTTTTCTCTAAAATCTTGAAGTTTTGAGTTTGGAATATCGTTCTCTATATGTAAACCTATAATTTTTATCTTATTTTTGTACTTTTTTTGAAGTGCATTTAGATGTGTTGCTGCACCACGACATGGGGGACACCAAGTTGCAAATATATCAAAGATAACCACTTTAGCATCTGTATCTTTTAGTATAAAATCAGCACCATCTTTTTTTACCACATACTGTTTGTTATCAAGTGCAGTTAGAACATACTCGTTTGCTGAAATCATATCATTTGCTTGTTGTGTTGTTTGTTCATCCTTATCTGAAGAACATCCTAAAAATACTAAAGTTGAAACCAATAAAATAGTTGTTATAGACTTTTTTAACATTATATAAGTACCTTGTATGAAATTTATTGTAAAATATGCGAAATTATAACGGAAAGTTTTTAGATGCCTCTTACAAAAGCTATATTTAGACAAAAATGTTTAAAAAATATTAAAAATATCACAAATTATAGACGGTATTATCAAAATGCTATTTTAAATCAATATTTAATAGAAGAATTAAAAGGTTTAAAAGGAAAAAATATTTTATTTTATTATCCTTTGTCTTTTGAAGCTGATATTAGAAAATCATTAAAAGAGTTACGAAAAAATTGTAATATTTTTTTACCATTTATGCAAAATTCAAGTTTTAAGATAGTACCATTTAGACTGCCGCTTAAGAAAAAGAAATTTGGTATTTATGAAGCGGGAAATACAATAAGAAATATAAGAAAAATTGATATAGCTATAGTTCCAGTGGTTGGGGTTGATGGTAAATTGCAAAGAGTTGGTTTTGGAAAAGGTATGTACGACCGTTTTTTTTCTAAACTAAAGAAAAAGCCATACACAATTTTTATACAACCAAAGATATGTTTTACAGAAAAATTTATTTGTGATGATTATGATGTTGGATGCGATTTGTTGTTAACGCCAAGGTTAAAAAAAAGACCAAAAAGGTTCTATAACTAGAGAACAAGGAAGAAAAAAATGTTAAATGAGATACTACTAGGTGGTTCAATAGCCACTGTAAGTGGACTTGTTGGCTTTCTTATCTCTAAAAAAATTACTAATGCTAATTTTGATGTTTATGTTGAAAAAGCAAAAGCAAAAGCTAGTGCTATAGAGAATGAGGCACAACTTTTACTACATAAATCAAATATAAAATCTCAAGAAATTGAGTTAAAAGCTATAAAAGAATTTGAGAGTGCAAAAGAGAGAGCTAAAGCAGATCTACACCAAAGAGAAGATGAAGTTATAAGAAAAGAACAAAGTTTTAAACGCTTTAAACAAAATGAAGATGCGAGACTTAATGAAGAGGCAAAAGTTCTAGAAGCTAAAAATCTTGATTTACAAAGAATGGAAAAATCTTTAGAAGTTTTGAGAAAAGAGTATGAACAAAAGATAGATGATGCTCTTCATACGATGGAACATAGTGCTGGTATGACACAAGCAGAAGCTAAAGAGTTTCTACTAAAAAGTGTAGAGGAAAAATCTCGCGGAGAGATTGCTCATATAGTTAGAAAGTATGAGAATGAAGCTAAGGTTTCTGCTAAAAGAAGAGCTAACTATATACTAGCTCAAGCAACTAGTCGTTATGCTGGAGAGTTTGCATCTGAGAGGCTTACAAATCAAGTGCATCTAGCAAATGATGAACTAAAAGGTAGAATCATAGGTAAAGAGGGTAGAAATATCAAAGCCCTTGAGATACTTTTAGGTGTAGATATTATCATAGATGATACACCAAATGCTATACAAGTTAGTAGTTTTAATCTTTATAGAAGAGCTATAGCTACAAAAACTTTAGAGCTTCTCATAGAAGATGGACGAATCCAACCAGCAAGAATCGAAGAGATATTTGCAAAAGTTAGTGAAGATTTTGAAGCAAGTGTATTAAATGAGGGAGAAGAGCTTATAGCCGATATGGATATAGGTGTTATGCATCCTGAACTTTTAAAACTTCTAGGTAAACTTAGATACCGTGCAAGTTATGGACAAAATGCACTTGCTCACACGCTTGAAGTAGCGCATCTAGCTGGAATCATGGCATCTGAAATGGGTGGAGATGCAAGAGTAGCTAGAAGAGCAGGGCTACTACATGATATAGGTAAAGCCCTAACACATGATGTTGAGGGTAATCATGTTGATTTGGGTGCTGATATATGTAAACGATATAATGAACCTAGTGAGGTTATAAATGCTATATATGCTCATCATGGACATGAGGAGATAAACTCTGTAGAAGCTGGTGCAGTATGTGCAGCAGATGCACTCTCAGCTGCAAGACCGGGAGCTAGAAGAGAAGTACTAGAGAGTTTTCTAAAAAGAGTTTCTCAGATAGAAGATATAGCAACTAAGCACTCAGGAGTTAGACAAGCTTATGCCATAAATGCTGGTCGTGAAGTGAGAGTGATTTTAAATGCAACTCTCATAAATGATGATGAAGCTGTACTACTTTCAAAAGAGATAGCTAAAAATATAGAGGAACAAGTTCAGTATCCAGGTGAGATAAAAGTGAGTGTTATCAGGGAGAGTAGAGCCATCGAATATGCTAAATAAAAAGTTTTTTGAGTATGGTCAAAAAGTAGATGGTTATGATGTTTTAGTTTTAAATGAAAGAGAGGCTAGGGCAGCAGCTGGGATACTTTTTGCTTTAGGAATATTGAGTCTTTTAAATGCTGTTATGCTTTCTCATGGCGTGGTTACAAGATATTTCATAAGTTTTTTCACACTTGATTTCTTGATAAGAGTTATAAATCCATCTTATTCTCCATCACTTTTGATGGGTAGATTTTTTGTTCAAAATCAAACTCCAGAGTATGTTGGTGCTTCTCAAAAAAGATTTGCTTGGAGTATAGGTTTACTTTTAGCTTTACCTATGTTTTACCTTTTAGTTATACATTGGCAACCAAATCCTATAAAAGTTTTGATATGTTCTATTTGTCTTTTACTACTCATAGCCGAGTCTGCTTTTTCTATCTGTCTTGGGTGTAAAATCTATAACCTTATAATGAGTAAAAAAGCTACTCATTGTCCTGGTGGAGTTTGTGAGATAAGAAAAAAAGAGCCTATACAAGAGTTTAATTTAGCTCAAAAAATCATAGCTATTTTGGCATTTGGAGTGGTTATATATGGTAGCTTTGCTTATATGTATAAACTTGAAAATAAGACTCATATAGGTAAAGTTGTATCGCAAATGATGATGAGTGATGAAGATTTAAAAGCTTTAGAAGAGTTAGAATATCAAAAAGAACTTGAAGCTTTTGAGGCTGAAGATTAATTATAAATTAGGTTGAAGTATCATGAATGCTAAAAAAGATTTAGGTTTTAAAGAATTACTGGCTATTGCTGTTGGTGGTATGGTTGGAGGTGGAATCTTTAGCATACTTGGTGTTTCTGTAGCATTAGTTGGAATTTTAGCTCCTTTTGCTATAGCTTTAGGTGGAATTATAGCGTGGTTTGCTGCTTATTCTTATGTCAAACTTGGTGTTTATTATAAGGATGATGGAGCTACTTATGCTTTTTTTAAGAGAACATACCCAAACTCAAATTTAGCAGCGTCATTTATAGGTTGGTATACGATTTTTGGATATATTAGTACCTTAGCTCTTTATGCATATACTTTTTCTTCTTATATCATTAGTGGATTTGATTTTGCACAAAATGATTTTTTTCGTAAAATAATTGCTATCCTTATCATAGCTTTATTCTCTTTTATAAATTACAAAAGTGTCAAAGGTATGGGTAAGATAGAAGATATCATGGTTTATTCTAAATTAATAATCTTATTTGTTATTTCTGTTGTTTTGATGGTTTTTGCAGATATAGATACGCATAGTTTTATGAGTATGATACAAAATGATATGAATATGCCTTTATTTATAAATATCTTAATGGTTTCATCTATAACTTTTGTAGCTTATGAAGGTTTTCAGTTGGTTATTAATGGTGTAAATGATATGCAAAATCCAGATAAAAATATACCAAAAGCTATTTATTGGGCTATAGTTTTAGTTACTTTTATATATTTTGTTATAGCATTAAGTGCTGTTTTAGCCATTCCTACTCAAGAACTTATTCAAAATAAAGAGTCTGCTTTGGCAACAGGTGCTGGAAATATCTTAGGTTCATTTGGTCAAAACTTAGTTATACTTGGGGCTGTTTTAGCTACAAGTAGTGCGATAAATGGAACACTTTTTGGTTCATCTCATCAGATGGCAAGAATCTCAGATGATGGATATTTACCAAAATTTTTATCTTTTAGAAAAGATGGTATTCCTCAAAGTGCTATTATAACTATGGGGATTATTGCATCTAGTATGGTTTTAGTTGGAAGTTTGCGTCTTATTTTAGAGTTTGGAAGTATAACTTTTTTGTTAGTATCTCTTTTAATGTCCATTGCAAATTTTAAGATAAGAAAAGAGACAAAATCTTCTTTAATTATTACATTAAGTGCTATCTTTGGTTTATCTATAGGTACTGTCTTTATCTTATATTATGAATTTGTATCAAATCCTGAGCAGCTGATATTTATAGCAGTCATATACCTACTATTGAGCTTTTTTGCTTGGGGATATTCATCATTAAATAAGAATAAAAATTAGATAACTATGTTAAAATAAGTGTATATAAATAAAAGGTTGTAAAATGTTTGGATTTAGTGCTAAAATAAAACAAATGGAAGAAGAGTATAAAAGTAGGATAAGTTCTCTTGAAGATGAAAATAGGATGCTTCAAAATGAGATTTATGAGCTTAAAAATATGCAACCTGTTAAAGAAACTGAAAATAAAACAGATAAGTTTGTTCATCTTTTGATGGATAGTTATAGTAATGGTACACAGTTTTTACAACATACAGTTGAAGATAACTTAGTTAGTCTTGAAGATATAAATGTATTAAATTCTAAAACTGATGATAGGATGTCTAGTGTTCAGCAAGAAACACAAAAAATCTTAGAAACTATTAATAATATTCAAGAGTATTCAAATACATTGGCAGATGATTCTAACTCTTTAAATGAAAGTGTTTTGTCTATAGCTCAAATTATTAACTTGATTAAAGATATCTCTGACCAAACAAATCTACTTGCTCTAAATGCAGCTATAGAAGCAGCAAGAGCAGGTGAGCATGGTAGAGGTTTTGCCGTTGTTGCTGATGAGGTAAGAAAACTAGCAGAAAGAACACAAAAAGCAACACAAGAAGTTGAGATAAATATAAATGGTCTTAAGCAAAATTCAAATTCTATGATGGAAATCAGTACAACATTTATGAATGAAACTGCAAATGTTATAGAAGCTTTAGATACATTTGGTGTAAATATAGACAAAGTTGTTCAAAACTCTCAATGTATTAGAGGTAAAACAAGAAACTTAACAAATGAACTTCATGTAAGTAATGGTAAGATAGATCATATAGCATTAAAACTTTTAGGTTATACGGCTCTTATAAGAGGTGAAAATGTAAATATTGTAGATGAGCATAGTTGTAGATTTGCTAAATGGTTTAATGAAGCTTCAAATGGTTTCTTAAAAGGAAATCCACATCTTCAAAGCATAACAAAACATCATGCAACTGTTCATAAAAGTCTTAGACAAGCTACTATATTAAATGCAAAAGATAAAACAGATGAAGCATTTGCAGAGATGCAAGTGGTAGAAAAATCAAGTGAAGTTGGTTTTGAAGAGCTTTTAGAAGCAGTAAAAGAAACAACTAAAACTAACTAAGAGCTTTAATTAGTCCTATACTTAAACAATTTAAAATATGTTGTTTAAGTATAGTTTTTAGTGAGAGAAGATTAAAATAATTTTAAAGCTTTACCTACTGCCATTCCTGTTTGTACTTTTTCTACAGTGTCATTTGTTTTTTTAGCATTTTTTACTTTTTCAACTTTATCCATTGCTTTAGATGCAGTAGATGTAGTTTTTGCAGTTGTTGATGAACCTGCAACAGCTCCAACAAGTTTATTTGTATCTACGCTATTTGTTACATCAGTCATAGTTACGCTTGTACCTTTTGAAGCAGCTTGAATAGCTTCAGGTGTTTTTATAGCACCAGCTACAGAACCAAAGTCCATTGCACTTAGTAGTGTAGACGCAGCTATAGAAGCGATTATTATTTTTTTTATCATTTGTTTTCCTTTAAATTTTCGGTATTTTAGCAAAAAAATTATTTTTGCACAACTATTGTTTGTGTTGGAAATGCGAATTCTAGTTTATTTTGGTTAAATTCTTTAAGTATTTGCATATTTATCTCATCATTTGTTTTAGCTATTGGGCTACCACTTTTTATCCAGTAAATTACAACAATATTAAGAGAAAAATCTCCAAATGAATCAAAAGCTACAACACAGTCTTGTGTATGTTCATTTTCATCTAAAATCCTAGTTAGTATCTTTTTTGCTAACTCTATCTGTTCTGGTTGAGTATCGTAAGTAAGTCCTAGATAAAATTTAGTTTTTCTACCCTTTTCTTTACTTACATTTAGTACTGCATTGTCAGTCACTTTTGAGTTTGGCATAGTTACTATGCGTCCATCAAGTGTTTCTATCTTAGTACTTCTTAAACCTATCTCTCTTACATAACCCTCATAACCATTTAAGATGATTCTCTCATTGATATTAAAAGGTTTGTCACTAAAGATGATAAAACCACCAAAAAGGTTAGATACTGCATCTTTAGCAGCAAGAGCAAATACTAAACCACCGATACCAAGACCTGTAACCATTGTAGTTACATTGTATCCTGCATTATCTATACCTACTACTATAGTTATAGCCCATATAGAGATATTTACAAGTTTTCTGATGATTGGAAGTAGGATATCATCTAAGTCTGTTTCACTCTCTTCTACTTTAGGTGCTACATATTTTTCTATCACTGCATCTAAAAGGCGAGTAACGAACCAAGCGATGTTAAAGATAACTAAAAAGTAAAACACACTATCTACAAACTTATCTACACTCTCACTTATGCTAAGTGTATCTATAGCAAACCATAAACCAAGTAATGTGATTGCAAGAGATAGAGGTTCTTCTATCATATCTATAAAGATAAAATCTAAGTCATTGTCCGTATTTTTTGTATAAACTTTTAGTGTTTTTTGGATAATCCAGTATAAAAGTTTTCCTATAATTATAGCTCCACTAGCTATAACAAGTGCTAGTAACCATGTTTTTAGTGGGTTGTTAAGGTATATCGCATCTAACATTTTTTCTCCTGTTTTTTTAAATTATTTTTGCCATAAAAGTGCTATATCGTTGATGATTATATCACTTCTTCTAGGTTTTATAAAGATAGATTTAATTTCATAGTTTTGTACATTTAGTGTATCTTCTATCTTTTGTATCTCATCTTCTAGTTTAGTTTTAAGTTCTTCTATGTCATTTTGTACATCTTCTATGAGTGATTCTACATTTTTAACATCATCTTTTTCTTTTAAGACTCCTTTTGATTTTTTAAATGCCGAAGCACCTCTTCTTAAAGTAGATGCAGAGGTTTTTCGTCCAAAAAATGCACCAAATAGTGCTAACCCTACATCGACAATAGTATCTGAAGTTTTAGAACTTACATCATTTTGTTCTTTTTGAAGTTTTATCTCTAGTCGTTTTAGTTTGTCTTCAAGACGGTTATATTTTACTTCAAATTTATCTTGTAGTTTTTGTAGCTTTTCATCTTTTAATTCATTTAGTTTATCGGCTATATCAACCATAAAATCTCTTTTACTTTGCCCTAAAGATGATTCTATTTTTAATGCTTTTACACTAAAGAGTTCTAATCTTTTTGAACAATATAGATGGTTTGATAAACTTTTTTGTGCATTTTTTAGTGTTTTAGCTTCTGATATGATTTTTGGAAGTGTTGCAAAAGATGCATTTTGAGGTTTTGTAGCATTTGGTTTGTCTAATTCAAAAGGTACTGCATCTAACCATTGTAAAGTAGTTTGTTCATCATAAAGTTCTAATGTTATAGTTATATTTTCTTGAGTGTCTATAGAGCGTCTTTGGTTGAAAAATCTAACATTCACATCAGCATATATATATGGATAAAAAGGGGAGCTAGAGTTTAAGTCTGTATTTAAAAAGTACTCTTTTATATCTTGTGATATTATGGGTTTTCTATCTTCATTTTTAGTTGCTTTTTTAGGTTTTTGTACCTCTTTAACCTCTTTTGTTTTTTGTTTTTTATCTCTCATAAGAGTTTTTATATCATCTTTAGTTATAGGACCTTTTAGATATGAGAGTACCCATCTTGTACTAAATTTTATGGTTTCTTCTCTATGTACATTTTTAAGAAAAAACTCTCTACCCTTTAGTGTAGTTAGTTGTTTACTTATCTCACTTTTACTTAGTTTTGATTTTGCAGATAGTGGGTCAAGTACTTTGTCTATATCTTGTTTTGTTTGGAGCTTTCCGATGAACCAAGTGCCTATGTTAGATAAACCTTTATAGTCTATATCTACAGGATTTTGTGTAGATAGAACTACTCCTGTTCCAAAAGCACGGGCTTGTTTTAAAAGTAAAAGCATTGGCTCTTTTGATGGTGGGTTTTTAGATGGTGGGAAAAATCCAAACACTTCATCCATATAAAGTATGCTTTTTAATGAAGAAGTCCCCCTTTGTTTACGCATCCAACTTATGTAAGCATTTAGTAACATAGTTACAAAAAACATCCTTTGGCTATCATCAAGATGTGCTATGCTAAAAATCGCTATTTTTGCTTTACCATCATCATCATAAAGCATATTTTGTATATCTAGTGCTTCGCCCTCTATCCATGATGAAAAAGAGATACTAGAGATGATGCCATTTAGTTTCATAGCTAGTTTCATTCTCTCTTTTTGTGGGTAAAAACTCTTAAGTGGTAGTATCCCAACTTTTTCAAAAGGGGGAGATGCGATGAAGCCTATCAAATCTTCTATACTTAATGATGTTTCTCTAGTATAGTAGTAGTAAAAAATGTTAGATAAAAGGATGTGCTCTTTAGAACTAAGTGGGTCTGCATCTATCGACATAAGAGCAAGTATGGATGATACTGTTGTGTTTATGAGTGAAGAGAGAGTATCACTATCTTCTAAAACCTCTTTGGATGGTGCATCAAAACTACCAAGTATATTTACACTAACACCAGCAGAACTACCAGGGGTATAGATAGTTTTTTCTACATCAGCAAACTTTTTAACTCTTGCTTTGTCTTGAAATGAAGACTTTAGTCCTTTTTTCCACATATCAGCAGTATCTTTAGCAGATTTACCAGACTCCATCCAAGGTGCAAAATCCTCTGCATCTAAGTTAGGAAATGCTAAACAAAGGTTTCCCATGTCACCTTTTGGGTCTATGATGATAGATGGGATATTATCTATAGAAGCTTCCTCTATGAGTCCTATACCAAGTCCTGTTTTACCTGAACCTGTCATACCTATCATCATAGCATGAGTTGTTAAGTCTTTAGATTTGTAAAGTGTTAAATCTTCATCTTCACTATCTTTTCCAAGGTAAAAAAGTCCCATCTTTTCATATATATTTTGCATATTTATACTCCTGAAGTTATTTTGTAGTTTATTTTTCGTTTGTCTAATTCATCTGTAAAAATAGAGAAGTATTTCTCAACCTCATGTACATCATCTCCAATTAAAGAGAGTTCAACTTGAGCTTTTGCATCTCTAAAAATTGGCAAGGACGATAGTTCTATGTGTGGAGGTAAAAGTTTCATTTGAGTTATAAGTGTGTTTTCACTTGTTTGAGCAAGTAAAGTTTTTCTAAATTTTTGTACTTTTGTTTTGCATAACTTTTGTATAACATCACTTATCATTGGGTGTGCCATAACTGGAAAACCAGGGACAAAGAAAAATCTATTTTCTAAA
>JAADDU010000217.1 GCA_013153755.1 Campylobacterota bacterium
AGTTCATAAACTGATTTTGCATTAGGAATCTTAACCTCTTGGATAAAAGAGCCTTCTATCATAAGATTTATATTCTTATATATAGTAGCTAAAGAGATAGAGTTAAATTTTTGAACCATTAACTCATATAAACTCTCTATGTTTATATGACCTTGTTTATATAGTATTTCTGTTATAGCTAGTCTTTGTGGAGTAGCTTTTAAGTTATGTTGCCTTAGGGTATTTGTATAATTAATCATAATCGTATTATACACTAATGTATATTAATGGATAAAAATTATTGTTTAAATTTAAGATAGCAATAATTTATCAAAGGAAAATAATTATCCTTTAAGGTTTAAGCTAGTACAATGTTGTATAAATTTAAATTATGGAGATACTATGAGAAAGTATGAAACATATAGATGTAACAAATGTGGTAATGAAGTAGAGGTTCAAAATGTCGGTGGTGGCGAACTTCACTGTTGTGGCGAAGCTATGGAGATGATTACAAAAAACCTTACTATGGTAAACTTGATGAAATCATTTGCAGGGGAATCACAAGCTAGAAATAAGTATGAGTACTTTGCAAAAACAGCTCAAAAAGAGGGCTATAGAGATATAGCTGAACATTTTCAAAGAGCAGCTAACAATGAAAAAGTTCATGCAAAGTTAGAATTAGCACTTTGTAACAGAATGGCAAATAATTCTGATGAGAGTTGGGGCTCAACTGCGCAAAATCTTCAAATGGCTATAGATGGAGAGAGTTATGAAAATCTAACAATGTACCCAGATTTTGCTCAAATAGCTAAAGATGAAGGTTACAAAGAAGCTGCAAAACTTTTTAGTGGAATTGGTAAGATAGAAGTAGAGCATGAAAATATGTTTAAAATGTTGCTTGAAAGATTAGAAGCAGATGCAGAACATACAAGTACAGATGCAGAAGAAGCATGGATATGTGAGATATGTGGTCATGTACATTATGGTAAAAAAGCTTTAAAAGTTTGTCCTGTATGTAAACATGATGAAAAGTATCAATCTAGATTAAACACTAAAAAGTAGTTTTAAAAATAGTAATAATGAGGGTTTATAACCCTCATTACAGAAGAAATGTTTTATCTTGGAAGATTTGGCATTCCTGCACCACCAGCTCCACCCATCATAGCTTGAAGCTCTTTCATACCATTTTTACCAGAGAATCTTTTTGCCATTTTCCCAGCATTTTTAAACTGTTTTATCATACGATTAATCTCAACTTGAGTAAGTCCACAACCTTTTGCTATACGCTGTTTTCTTGAGTTGTTTAGTAAGTCTGGATTTTCTCGCTCTTTCATAGTCATAGAAGAAACCATAGATTTAATATTTTTAAGTTCGCTAGAATTTTCCATATCAAAATCTTTTAATGCTTTTGACATATTGCCCATACCAGGAATCATCCCCATGATAGACTTCATGCTACCCATCTTTTTCATAGACTCCATCTGCTCTAAAAAGTCGTTAAAGTTAAACTTACCTTTTTTAATCTTTTGAGTTAGTTTTTTAGCTTGCTTTTCATCTATAACATTTGCAGTTTTTTCAGCTAAACCTTCAACATCTCCAAAACCCATAAGACGGTTTACAATTCTCTCAGGTATAAATACCTCCAAGTCTTGCATCTTCTCACCACTACCGATAAAGCGAAGAGGTACTTTTACCTGTGAAGATAATCCTAAAGCTACACCACCTTTAGCATCACCATCGTATTTTGAAAGGATTACACCATCTATACCAATCTTTTCTTTAAATGTTGTAGCTGTTCTTACTGCATCTTGACCAGTCATAGAGTCTGCTACATAAAAGATTTCATCTGGATTTGAAGCATTTTTTACTGCATCTAACTCACCCATAAGCTCATCATCTATAGCTAAACGACCAGCTGTATCTATGAGAACTACATCAAAGATTTTACTTTTTGCATACTTTAATGCTGATGTTACAACTTCTACAGGGTTTTTAGTGCTTTCATCTTCAAAAAGTTCCACTTCTATTTGTGTTGAGATTTGGCGAAGTTGTTCAACTGCTGCTAGACGCTGTAAGTCAGCTGCAACTATAAGCACTTTTTTTTGTTTAGATTTTAGATGCAGTGCTAATTTACCAGTTGTAGTTGTTTTACCAGAACCTTGAAGTCCGGTCATTAGTATAACTGTTGGAGGATTTGGACTAAATACAAACCCTTTGTTACCACCAACTTCTAAGAGAGCATAAAGAGTTGTTCTTAGTGCATCTAAAAATTGCTCTTTACCGATACCCTCTTTTCTTGTTTGGGTCTGAACATCAGTTATAAGCTCTTTTACAACTTTATGATTTACATCTGCTTTTAAGAGTGATTTTTTTAGCTCATTTAGAGCTTTTGTAAGTGCTTTTTCATCATCAAATGTACGAATCTTTTTTATAGCAGCCGTAAATGAACTAGTTAGTGTATCAAACATAAAAATACCTTATTTTAAAATGTTATAAAATTTTTCGGATTATAGCAAAACTATTGAAAATCAACAAATACTTTAGGCTCAGGTGCTACAAATTCCATCCCTAAAAGTCTAACTTTATGAGCATGAAGCATAACTCTTTTTGCTCTTCTTCCACCATACTGCTCATCACCTATGATTGAGTGCTCTATATATCTTAGATGCACTCTTATCTGGTGTGTTCTTCCGTTGTGGATTATACATTTTACTTTTGTTTTGCCACCACTTACCAAATCTGGAAAAATCTCTGTTCTTGCAGTTTTACCTTTACTAGATACATTTGAGTAAGCTTTGTTGTTTTTCTTTTGTGTTATGATTGGTCTATCGACCTCTACAGGTTCACTGACGATACCTTCAACCCATGCCACATACTCTTTATAGACTTTATCTTGAGCAAATTCTTTGATGGCTTTTAGTCTAAAATCTTCATCTTTTACAAGCATTAAAACACCACTTGTTTCACGGTCAAGTCTATGAAGAAGTTTTGCATCTCTAAACTGACGCTCTATCTCATCAGAGTTTACAAATGCTGGTTTATTTACTACTATGATATTTTCATTTTCAAAAATTGGCTTCATTTTTTCCACTTTTTGAACTCTAAACATAGTTTTATCATCTAGCTCTCCACGAGCTATAACTACTTTTTTGTTCCCCACATATACCAAACCTCTATCTATCATAGATTTTGCTTGGCTATTTGAGATACCCTCTTGTAATGCTAGTATCTTATATGCTTTTTCTTTTGCCATTATTATTTTCCTAATATTTTGTTAACTATTGGTTCTAAGTTTATCTTCTCTTCAACCATAGATGGTGGTAGATTTTTTGCCTCTATTAGTGCTTTATGTATCTTTTGAGCATCTACAAACTGAACATGGTGTACATACTTAAAAAGCTCTTTTTGGTCATGAAAATATCTACCTGTAATGATTTTACAACCAAAATGTGCTGGTTCTAGAGGGTTATGTCCCCCGATACCATCTTTAAAAGCACCACCGAGTATAGCTATGTCACTTATGGCATAGATGTTATTTAACTCACCCATTGCATCTACTAAGATTAAATCTGTTTTAAACTCTTTATCTACAGAAAACCTTGAGAGACTTAGAGAGTTTATTTTTGCATATCGTTGCATAAGTTCATAAACTTCATTAAAACGCTCAGGATGTCTAGGAACTATAGCAAGTTGTGCATCAGTTTGTTTTTTATACTCTACAAATGACTTTAAGATATACTCTTCTTCTGTATCGTGAGTACTTCCAGCTACTAAAAACTCTTTTTTAGGTTTTTCATACTCTTTTGTTTTTGTTATCTTACCTGCTAGTTTTATATTTCCTATAACTTCTATATTTTTAGCACCAAGAGCTAAAAAACGATTTTTATCAACTTCACTTTGAGCATAAATCATCTCAACTCTATTTAAAAGTTTTTTATAAAACCAAGAAAATTGCAGATATTTTTTTACACTTTTATCTGAGATCCTTGCATTTAGTAAAATAACTTTAGTCCCTTTTGCTTTTGCTACAACAAAGAGCATATACCAAAATTCTGCTTCTAAAACTACTAAAAACTCTTGTTTTTTTATCCAAAATGGTAAAAACATCTCATAAGGTAAGTACCTTACCTCTGCATCATACTTCTTCGCTTGAACTTGTCCTGTATGTGTGACTGTTGTTATTTTTATATCTTTTTGTTTCACTGCATCTAAAATCGGTTTTAGTGCTTTTGCTTCACCTAATGAGCATACATGAAACCAAACACCATCTTTTTTACTAAACATAGGATTTTTAAAAAGAAAAAAACGAGCTGGGATTGATTCTTTATATTTTGTTTTAAAAGAGAGGTATATTAAAAGTGGAGATGCTATAAAATATAGCAAAACACTTAAAATATAGTAAAGGAGTGTAAAAGGCTTCAAGCCTTACTCTTGAGACTCTTGTATGTGAAGGATACGACCACAATGTGGACAAGTTGTTATCTCTTCAGCTTTTATAACATCTGCATAGATTTTATCACTAATAATCATATGACAACCCATACAAGCTTGATCTTCCACAGGAACTACAGTAGTATTTTTAGCCCATCTACGAATCTTTTGATAAAATGCTAAACCTTTTTGGTTTGTAGTTTGAAGAAGTTTCTCTTTTGCAACAAAAACTTTTTGTCTATCTTCATTTATAACTTTTAGTTTTTCATCAACTTCTGCTTTAACTGATTCTAAAGTAGATTCCATCTCTACTAGAGATTCTTTAGCAGCTTGAACTTGTTCTTTTTTAGATTCTATGATTTTTTCAAGTCTCTCTATCTCTTCATTTGCAAATGAGACTTGCTCTTTTGCTATCTCTTCTTCAAGTTGTAGAGATTTCATCTCTCTTTCTGTTTTAACTTCACCACTTTTTTTAGAGTTATCTTCTAGTTTTTGTGAAAGTTCAGCAAGATGAAGTTCATTTTTACTTTTTTTAACTTCTTCTTCTTTTATCTCGTTGCTTAAGTTTTCAATATCTGTATCTACACTCTTTTTCTTAGCAAGTGCTGCTTCATACTTAGAGTTTGCTTCTTCGATTTGTGGCTCAAATGCATCGATCTCTTTATCTACTTTAGAAAGGTCTATTAGTTGTTTAAGATGCTGGTTCATTACTCTCCTTTTGGAATAAAATTACTTAAATATAAGTAAAAGGGTTCTTTGATGATGCAATTATAGCTTCTAAACCTAAAATTTTCAAATGCTTATGTAAAATTTGTGCAAAAAAGTGTTCACTCTCAAAGTGTCCTATGTCGATAAGTGACATTTTTATACTCTTTGCTTCCATAGCATCATGGTACTTGACATCCCCTGTTAAGAAGCATTTTGCGTCTATTGACTTCATTAAAGAACAACCAGAACCTGTAGTTAATGCAACTTTTTTTACAAATGATGAACTTTTTACACATTTGGCATGTGGAAGGTTAAATGCTAAAGAGACTTTTTTTGCAAATGTATCAAAATCTTCATCTACATCAAAATATGCAACAAACCCATCTTTTTGAGTTATCTTGTAACCTAATACCTCTGTTACTACATAATCGTTTAGATGTGTTTGGTCAAAATTTGTGTGCATTGCTATGTTAGAGATATTTTTTTGCATCATTTTTTGTATAAGATTTGCCGGATATTTACTAAATTCTAGTTGTTTTAGTCCACCAAAGATGATGGGATGATGAGTGATAAGAAGAGAGTTGTTTGGCATGGTGTCTATGAGCTCTTCATCAACATCTATGCTTAGTACTATCTTCTCTATATCTTGGTTAAAATCTCCTATCAAAAGACCAGAATTATCCCAATTTTCTTGAAGCTCAAAAGGAGACAGTTCATCTAAAAACTCATAAATTTTAGATATTTTCATCTAACTTTCTCGCTTTTTCATTGTACTCATTTGACTTTTCTTCAAGCCCTTGTTTAGCATAAATTTTAGCTATTTCTTTGTATGCAAATGGGTTGCTATCATCAGATTCTAAAGATTCTAAAAAGTACTCTAGAGCTTCATCATCTCTATCTTGAAGCATCATTGTATAACCCATTTTAAAAAGTATTTCTGCATTTTTTGGATCTTTTTGTTTTGCTTCGCTATATATTGCCAATGCCCTATCAAGGTTGTTGTCTTCTCTTGCTTTATCTGCATCTTCTAAGAGTGAATCAACATCAAATGATGATGTTTTAGTATCTGAAGAGTTAGTACCTTGTGGGTCTTGTAGTGTTTGTATATGTTCATAAATCTTAAATGCAAAGTAAGCACTAGCTCCTAGCATAAGTAGTTGAAAAACTGTCATTTTATCCCTTTTTTAATATTTTTGTATTTAGTAACTTTATAAACTGAAGTGGGTCAACTTGTACACCATTGACTCTTACTCCAAAATGTAGATGTGGTCCTGTTATACGTCCAGTTGCACCACTAAGACCTATAATCTCACCTTTTTTAATCATCTCACCCTCTTTCACATCAAACTTACTCATGTGAAAGTAGCAAGTATAGATACCGTGTCCATGGTCTATAACTACAGTACCTCCAGAGTAAAATCTGTTTTTTACCAAAACCACAACTCCATCATTGCTAGCTTTTATAGGTGTTGGTACTTTAGCTCTAAAATCAGTTCCACCATGATACCCTTTTAGGGTTGAGTTATATACCCTAGCTTTTCCAAAATCACTTGTTATAAAGCTATCTATAGGAAGTATAAAGTTTGAAGATATATAGCTTTTGTTTGTGATATGTCTATATGTTTTCATAGCTTGTGCATACTCTTTAGCTATTCTTTTTTTTACTTTTTTACCCTTTGGATTTACTTTAGATGAACTGACTTTGATTTGTTCTTTTTTATAGTTGCCATTTTTAACATTTAAAAAAAGTGTTTTTGTTTTTTGTTTTTGTTTTTCAGTATAGATTAGCTTTAATTTTTTCTTACCAGATTTTGCATAGTAGCTAACCGGGATTAGAACATAAAACTTATCTTTTTTAGTTGGATGTTTATAGATTTTAAAAGCTTTTTTACCAAAAATAACTTTTTGGTACTTTATACCATTTTCTTTTTTTAGTTCTAAGATAGTGCTTCTGCCATTATCTACATTTAAACTTTTTATATCTACATTAAGAGCAAACAAAGAGAGAGTAAAAAGAAAACTTAGAATGATATATCTCATTAGTACTCCTTCATAGCTCTAGCGATATCTCTTTTCATATCTTTTTGTTTTAAATCTTGGCGTTTGTCGTGGAGTTGTTTACCTTTAGCTATACCTATCTGTACTTTTACTAAGTTTCTTGCATTAAAATACAGTTGTAGTGGAACTATGGTAAAACCATCCCTTTCGACTGCTTTTTTCATCTTTAAAAGTTGTTGTTTATGTAGTAGAAGTTTTCTACTACCTCTTTCTTCATGTGTATAGTAATGGTGTGTTGTCTCAAGTCTTCCTATATGTGCATTAAACAAAAAAGCTTCCCCTTGTACAAAACGGATAAAACTATCTTTTAAGTTTACTCTTCTTGCTCGAATACCTTTAACTTCACTTCCAGCTAGAACTAATCCAGCCTCAAACTTCTCTTGTATAAAATAATCATGATAAGCTTTTTTGTTTTTTGCTATTGTCTCACCCATATTTTTATCCTAAAACTGTGTTGATAGAGTATCGCATATCATCATCAAGATTTTCCATACTGCTTAACATCCATCTTAAATAACCAGCATCACTAGATGCTACCTCTTTGAGTGTTTTTCCCTTATGCTTTCCAAACTTAAATGTTTCTATAAGTATGGGTGTAGTTGTTAGTTCAACCATCTTCTCAACGGGATTTTCATTTGGGAACTTAGATGCAACTCTCTCTTTTAATTTAGTTAAAAAAAGTTTTAAAATTAAAACATCCCCTATGGCATCATGAGCTTTTACTTCTATACCTAGTGCATCTGCTTCTTTTTGCTCATCTTTATATAGTTCTAGTTTATAGCGAAAATACTGAAGTCTATGAGCATTTTCATCACTCATGACATGTTTAGCTACTCTTAGTGTATCTATGACTTGCATCTGAGTTTTAAAACCCTCTTTTTCAAGCATACCCAAATCAAAAGGAGCATTATGGATAATCATATAGTTTTCATTTGTATTTAGTTCTTGAAGTCTTTTATATGAGTCACTTTCTTGACAAGTTATTTTGCCCTCTATCATCTCAGGTGTTATACCATGAACTTCCATAGCTTCAAAACTTATGGGTTGATCTGAGGAAAAAAATTCATTGTAAACTTCAATCTCTTTTGCTCCTAAAACCATATAACCTAGCTGTATGACTCTATCTTCTTCGCCGACGCCAGTTGTCTCTGTATCTAAAATAACATACTTTTTTGCCAAATTTTACCCCTTGTTTTGTAACCGTAATTCTATCTTCTACTTCTAAAGTTTACTTTAAACGATACTCTATCTTGTTCATCTACATTGATTTTAAATGATATTTGATTGCCATATTTAAAACTATAAGGTTTTGAAGTTTTTATAGTGCTTGTTTTTTGTCTGTTAAATGGTATTAAAAGTTCTACTGTTTTTTGTGTATCTGAAGTGTTTTTTACCTCATATATGACAGTTGCATCAAGATAGTACTTATTATCATCACGATTTTGTATGCTTTGTTTTACTTTTATATCAAAATTAGTACCTATTTTTAGTTTTATAGGTGTTGATTTTGGTGTATGAGATAATGAATTTTCTCCCAATAAGATATTTTTACCATCAAGCTCAGAATATGTTCTAACTATACCTTTTGGAAGCACTATATCTAGCTTTTGAAGCTCTATGTATTGAGAAACATTATGTTTAGATTGTGAATGTAAATATAAAGGGTTTGATAGATTTGCTGTATAGGTTCTTTTTACATCTAAATCGTATTGAGTTATAAATTTGATTTGAGTTTTTTCATTGTTTGCAAGGTTTACTTTAAATGGGATAGAGTAAAAATGATACCCTTCATAAGATCTATGTGAAACTGATGGAGAATTACTTTGCATTAAAGCTATGTTTTTTCTGTACATACGCTCTACATGAGGTTTATGAACTCTGTTTATATCTCCGGCTAAAACATTTAAAGTTGTATTTTTATAAGCTTTTCCTGAATGGTTATCTATGGTTATCCACCCTTCTAAATCAGCTTCATCATCATGTAGATTTAGTATATAATCACTCTTCCAAGATAGGTTTTTGATGAGGTAGTCTATCTGCATCTTAGTTTTTAGCGTTTGTTTTGCATCTATATTCCAAACTAAAGATGGCTTTGTAAGTAGTGAAGTAGGGATAGATTTGAATTTTATATCATTTGTATTTATAGATATAATCATGTTGTATGAGTCTTTTACAAGAGCATTTGAACTATTATGAGAGAGTAGGGTTACCATCTGTTTTGCAGTATCTTTTTTCTTATAAACTACTTTTTTACCTATATGTGCATCTAAAAGTTTTCCTAGAGTTAGTTTGTCAAAACGGTATTGTTGAGAGTATAGTTTTATGGATGAAGGGAGTGTGATATTTATAGAATCTGTGTTTATAGTGGAAGCAACACCTCTATATATGATCTCTTTATCGCCTCTGTTTATCCTTAAATCTCTTTTTTCATGTACAAGACCAATCCCTCCATTATAAACGATAAGGGAAGATTCTATAGGTTTTGTAGATAAAATTGAACTAAAAAGGGAGCTACTTAAAAGAAAAAATGAAGTTAAGATTAGTTTTTGCATAGTGTAAATCCTTATTAAATTTGAACATATTGTAGCATATTTAACCTTGATTGACATACACTCAACCCTTATGATATAATAACGCTAATAAAAATTAATCATTATGTAAAGGAAACAATTATGGCAAAATCATTATATGAAACATTAGAGATATCAGAAAATGCTAGTGAAGCAGAAATCAAAAAAGCGTACAGAAAACTTGCGAGAAAGTATCATCCAGATGTAAATAAAGAAGCTTCAGCAGAAGAAAAATTTAAAGAGATAAATGCAGCATATGAAATACTAAGTGATAAAGAGAAAAAAGCTCAGTACGATATGCATGGAGATTCTATGTTCGGTGGTCAGAATTTTCATGATTTTAGTAGAAGTCAAGGTGGTAGTGTTGATTTAGATGAGATACTTCGTCAAATGTTCTCCGGTGGAGGAGGAAGTGGTTTTGGTGGCTTTGGTGGTGCATCTAGTGGCTTTGGAGGTTTTGGTGGAGGTGGTGGATACCAACAACCAAACCTCGATATAGAAACTAATGTAACTATCCCTTTTAGCGTGTCTATTTTAGGTGGCTCACACTCTGTAGCAGTAAATGGAGATAGGTTTGATATAAAAATCCCAGCTGGTGTTAATAGTGGGGAGAAGATGAGAGTAAAAGGCAAAGGTCATTCCCAAGGTGGTAGAGCAGGGGACTTGTTCTTAAAGATAAATGTTGCATCTAATCCTGAGTATAAAAGAGATGGAGATGATTTGATAAAAACATTTGATGTTCCACTTTATGCTGCTTTGTTTGGAGATAAAATATCTATAAAAACTTTAGAAAAAGAGATAAAATTAAAAGTTCCAGCGAACACAAAAAATGGACAAAGATTTCGTGTAAAAGATATGGGTGCTATGAATCGTAAAACAAAAAATCGTGGAAATTTATATCTTGAAGCAAACATAATCTTACCAAAAGTTGATGATTTGGACTCTAAGTTAGTTGATATGATGAAAGACAAGTTACCAAAAGAGTAAAAGGAAGTATATTATGATGCACCAATATGATGAACCAGTTTACCTCATAAGTATAGTAGCAAAGATTTTGGATATACATCCACAAACTCTTAGACAGTATGAAAGAGAAAATCTTATATGTCCATCTCGCTCAAATGGTCGTATAAGACTTTATTCACAAAGAGATATAGATAAGATAAAACTTATCCTTAGGCTTACTCGTGAGCTAGGTGTAAACTTAGCTGGTGTTGATATCATTCTTAGACTTAAAGAGAATGTAGATGAGATGGAAAACGAGATAGCAGATCTTCGTTATGCAGTTTCAAAAGCACAAAATACTCACTCAGTATCACCAGATAAAGCACTTGTTACTAAAAAAAGTATATATGAGATGATAATTTTTCAAGAGTAGATATACTACTCTTTGAGTCTTTTTATGTCTGCACCAACTAATTCTAGTTTTTTCTCTAGTGCATCGTATCCTCTATCTAGATGGTAGATACGATGAACATCTGTTATGCCATCAGCTACTAAACCAGCAAGGACTAATGCACTTGAAGCTCTTAAGTCTGTTGCCATAACATCAGTTCCACTTAGTTTTGCTTTTCCACTAATGGTAGCCGTGTGTCCATTTAAAGATATATCTGCACCCATTCTTTGAAGTTCACTTACATGCATAAATCTATTTTCAAAAAGTTTTTCCTCTATGATAGAAGTTCCATTTGCTTGTGTTGCTAGAGCCATAAACTGAGCTTGCATATCTGTTGGGAATGCTGGGTACTCTTGTGTTACTATTTTTACTGCTTTTATCTCTTTTGCAGGGTGGATGGTTATGGTAGTATCTGTTATATCAAAACTATTACCCATCTCTTCGAGTTTAGCTATGACAGAACCTAAATGCCCTGCATCTACATCACTAAGAGTAAGTGTACTTTTGGTAATAGCACCAGCACATAGGTAAGTTCCAGCTTCTATCCTATCTGGTATAACTTTAAACTCATTTATCTCTATGAGATCTCCTGCTCTTCCTTCTATGTTAAGTATAGCAGTACCTATACCAGAGATTTTAACTCCGTTATCATTTAAGATTTCACATAGCTGAACTACTTCAGGTTCTCTTGCAGCATTAGTTATGGTAGTTGTACCTTTTGCTAAGGCTGCTGCCATGATGATATTTGCAGTTCCAGTTACTGTCACTTTGTCAAAAATTATCTCACACCCTTTTAGTCCATCTGGAGCTATAGCATGGATATAACCAGATTCTATGTTTATTGTAGCACCCATCTGTTCTAATGCTTTTAGATGCAAATCAACTGGGCGTTGTCCTATAGCACATCCACCAGGAAGTGAAACTTCACAATGCCCAAATCTAGCTAAGATAGGTCCTAAAACAAGGATGGAAGCACGCATAGTTTTTACTATGTCGTAAGTAGCTTTTGTTTTTGTGATAGAAGATGCATCAACAACAACTTTTTCATTATAAAAATCGCATTTTGCACCAAGAATTGTTAAAAGTTTTAGTAAAGTTTTTATATCTGCTACATTAGGAAGGTTTTTTATATGTACACTATTTTTAGCTAGTATAGTCATAGCTATAAGTGGTAAAGAAGCGTTTTTAGCACCAGAGATTTTGATGTTTCCATTTAGAGAATCAACTCTTTTTATTTGTAAATAATCCATATATATCTTTTAATTAAATTGTGTGATTATATCTTAGAGTTGATTATTTATTACTTATCTGTATCATACTCTTTTAAAAATTTTATAAACTCATCTTTAGGTATGGGTTTTGAAAAGTGATAACCTTGAAATGTATCACAGTCCATATTGTGTAAAATATCTGCATGTTCTTGAGTCTCTACACCTTCTGCTACCGTATCAAAACCTAGTGAATGAGCCATAGAGATGATAGTTTGAGCGATAACCTTGTCCTCTTCATTTTGTACAATATCTATAACAAATGATTTGTCTATTTTTAGTATATTTATAGGAAATTTCTTTAGATAAGCTAAAGATGAATGTCCTGTTCCAAAATCATCAATAGCGATAGAGACCCCTATAGCTTTTAAATCATTTAAGATTCTAAGTGTATTTTCCATATTTGCCATAGATAATGTTTCTGTTATTTCAAACTCTAATTGATGAGCATCAATTTGATACTTAGATATCATAGAGGATATAAAGCCCACTAAATTAGAATCTTGAAATTGTCTTGGAGATAGGTTTATGGCGATTTTTAAACCAACCAAGCCAAGTTTATTCCACTCTTGAAGCTGAAATATAGACTCTTCTATAATGATGTTTCCAAGTTCTATCATCAGACCTGTACTCTCAGCTATATATATAAAATCATCTGGAAATATAAGCCCTCTTGTTGGATGTCTCCATCTAACTAATGCTTCTGCCCCTGAGACATGATTGTTCTTTACATCTATTTTTGCTTGATAAAAAACTTCTATTTGTGTCTTAGTCTTTACAGCTTGAATCAAGTCTTGTTCTAGATTTAGTCTTTTATCTACATTAGTACCCATCAAAGATGAGTAGAGTTTAAAATTATTTCTCCCGTTTTTCTTTGCTTCATACATAGCAGTATCAGCATTTTTGATTAAATCTTGAGTAGTTTCTCCATCTTTAGGATATATAGATATACCTATACTAGATGTGATATATAGTTCATGTAAACCAATATAGTGCTTTTTTTGTAAAGATTTTAGTATGTTTGAAGCTATATCTTCTACATACTTAATGTTATTTACAGTTGGGATAAGGATTACAAACTCATCACCACCTAGCCTTGAGAGTGTGTCAGATTCTCTAATGTTATCTTTTAATATTTTTGCAATATGCACAAGTAGTTCATCCCCTGTTCCATGACCTAATGTATCGTTTATAAGTTTAAAATGATCTAAATCTAAAAAGATTACAGCGAGATTAGTTTTTTCTCTTTTTGCTCTTTGTATAGCTTTGTGTATTCTATCTTTTAAGAGTGTCCTATTTGCTAAACCAGTAAGTGCATCATAAAAAGCAAGTTGTTCTATAGTTCTTTTGTCTTCTATCTCTTTTGTTATATCCATGGTTACGGCAGTAATCTTAATCTGACCACTCTCTTTTTTACGAACTTTACCTTTTGTTCTTACATAGGCTATATCTTTTGATGGAAGTTTTAAAGAGTATTTTAGATCAAAGGTGGAACCATCTCTAAGTGCTTGATTTATAGTTTGAGTTACTTTTGATTTATCATTTACAGATATATAGTTTAAAAAATCATCCCAAGAGATATCTGTACTTAGTTTTACACCTAGTA
>JAADDU010000102.1 GCA_013153755.1 Campylobacterota bacterium
AAGAAGCATTAAACTTACCCTTTGTAAAAGAGGCTATGCTTTTAGATAAAGATAAAAACGATAAAATTATAAAAATAATAACTTAAAAGGAATTAACTTGAGAAGAAAAAAGAACTCTTCATTTGGAACTATATTTATACTTACTTTGATGATAGCTGGTGCACTTTATGTATATACTTCAGCTACATTTGAAAGAGAAATACCAAAAGTGACTCTTGAAACAAATGGTTATTGGAATCTTAAAAAAGCATTGCATATAAATATAGATGATTTAAGTGGTATTAAATCTTATAGTGTTACTTTAAAAAGTAAAAATGGTGAAAGTATCTTAAAAAATGAGTACTTTATGACACCAAAATCATCTTTAGATATAAATATAGAGCCACCTAGAAGTGCTTATGCTATCAAAGATAAAGAGATAGAGATAGTTATAGAAGCTACAGATGCAAGTAAATGGAACTTTTTAAATGGTAACTCTACAACTAAAGTTTTTAAACTTATTATAGATAAAAAAAGACCGAAAATATCTATAGTCAGTAACTCATATAAGATAAAAAGAGGTGGTGCTGCTGTTGTTATTTTTAGAATTAGAGATAATAACTTAGATAACTTTTATATACAAACAAATTTTGGTAAAAAATTTAAACCACAGCCTTTTTATAAGGAAGGATATTATATATCTTTATTAGCATGGCCAGTTAGAAGTAATAATTTTAAAGCTACTGTAGTAGCTGAAGATTTTGCTGGAAATAGTGCAAAAGCTTATATCCCTCTTTACTTAAAAGAAAAAAACTATAAAATTTCAAAAATAAAACTAAGTGATAGATTTTTAAAAGGTAAGATAGCAGATCTTGCAGAAGAATTCGTAGAGACACAAGGGGTAGATAGTTCACTAGAACAGTTTAAAATTATAAACGAAGATGTAAGAGCTAAAAATGAAAAGCTTATACATGAGATAACATCAAAAGTATCAGATGAGATGATTAGTGATTTTAAGATAAATAAACTATATCCACTTAAAAATGCTCAAGTTGTTGCAACATTTGGAGACCATAGAAAGTACTACTATGATGGTGAATATATAAGTGAATCTTATCATATGGGATTGGATTTGGCTAGTAATAAAGAAGCTAGAATAGTACCACAGAATGGTGGAGAAGTTGTGTTCGCAGATTTTAATGGTCTTTATGGAAATATGCCTATTATATCGCATGGACTTGGATTATATACACTTTATGGACACTGTTCAAGTTTAAGAGTAAATGCTGAAGATGAAATAAATGCTCAAGAGTATATAGCAAATACTGGTAAAAGTGGTTACGCTATGGGTGATCATCTGCATTTTGGAGTACTGATTCAGGGTATCGAAGTTCGTCCAGCAGAATGGATGGATAAAAAATGGATGAAGTTAAATATAACTGATGTGATAAAGAGTGCTAAAAAAATTATCAATAGAAATTAAGGATAAAATATGTACCAAACTACCATAAAAAAACCTGTTGAATTAGTTGGGATAGGTCTTCATAAAGGCACACCAGTTCGATTAAGGCTTGAACCATTAGAATCAGATAATGGTATAGTGTTTTATAGAAGTGATGTAGATGTTGCAATATCTTTAAAACCAGAAAATGTAGTAGATACAAAGATGGCAACTGTGATTGGTAAAAATGGTGCAGTTATCTCAACTATTGAACATATGTTATCAGCTGTTTACGCTTATGGTATTGATAACCTTAGAGTCATAGTAGACGCAGATGAAATCCCTGTTATGGATGGTAGTAGTGCAAGTTTTTGTATGCTTTTAGATGAAGCAGGTATAAAAGAGCTAGATAAACCTAAAAAGATTATGCGCATCAAAAAAGAGGTGATGGTTAAAGATGGAGATAAGTATGTAAAATTATCTCCTTCTCCTGATTTAAAATATGATTTTACTATTAAGTTTCCACATCCTGTTATAAATAAACAAGAGTATGTTTTAGAGTTTACAAAAGAAACTTATAAAAATGAGATAGCAAGAGCTAGAACATTTGGTTTTTTACATGAAGTACAATATCTTCGTTCAAAAGGTTTGGCACTTGGTGGAACTTTAGAAAATGCTATAGTTTTAGATGAGAAAAAGATACTAAATCCAGAAGGCTTAAGATTTCCAGATGAGTTTGTAAGACATAAGATTTTAGATGCAATAGGTGATATGTCACTTATTGGAATGAACTTCGTAGGTAATTATGAAGCATTAGCTGGTAGCCATGATTTAAACCATAAGCTTACACTTGAGCTTTTAAAAGATGCAGAAAATTATGAAGTTATTGAGTTAGTTGGAGAAAAAAGCATGGAGTTAGAAAAAGCGTATGCTTAAAAAAGTAGATATAGTTTTAGTTGCTTTGTCTTCTCCCATAATTATCGGTATTTATGAGGATAAAGCTCTTATAGATACTATAAAAAGTGATGAAAAAAGCTCAGAAGTTTTAGCAACTATATATAATGAGATATTTAAAAATTATGATGTAGAAAGGTTGTTTTATGCAAATGGACCTGGTAGCTTTATGGCTATAAAAGTTGCATATATATTTTTAAAATCTCTTAGTATATTAAAAAATATACCACTTTTTGCGACAGATGCTTTTTATTTTAATCAAAGCCAACCCATAAAAGCGATTGGAAAGCTATATTTTGTTAAAATGGCCTCAGAAATAAAAACTCGAAAGTTAGAAATAGCATCAACTATGAAGTTTACACTTCCAAATGTGCTTGATTATAGTGAGTTTACTACAAATACAATGCCCCTTTATGGTATAGGTGCAGTTGGATAGGAAAATAAGTGACAATAAGCGTACCAGCTACAAGTGCTAACCTTGGACCAGGATTTGATTCCCTTGGTTTAGCAGTAGATTTAAGAAATAGAGTTGAGTTTCATCATTCAAAATTTTTTAGTGTAAGTATAAAAGGGGAGGGTGAAAATAATCCTCGACTAAAAGGCAATAATCTTTTTGTAAGTATATTTAACGAACACTATAATCGCTTAACTAAAAAGAAGCAAAATTTTAAATTTACATTTTACAATCAAGTTCCTATGTCTAGAGGTTTAGGAAGCTCTTCTGCTGTTATAGTTAGTGCAATTGCATCAGCTCATGAAGCTGCAGGGATAAGGGTTAGTAAAAGAAGAATTTTAAATCATGCACTTGTGTATGAAACACACCCAGATAATATAACTCCTGCTGTTATGGGTGGTTTTAACGTAGCAACAGTTGAGAAAAACAAAGTATTTTCTCAAAAAAAACATCTGCCATCATATATAAAAGCAGTTGTTACTATACCAAATAAACCTATTAGTACATCAAGAGCTAGAACACTTTTGCCAAAATCATATTCAAAAGAAAATGCTATATATAATCTTTCACATACTGCACTAACGGTAGGAGCATTTTTTAATGAAGATTGGGAGATGTTAAAACTTTCAGCACAAGATAGATTTCACCAAAAAGCAAGAATGAAAGTTTTACCAGAATTGTTTGCAGTGCAAAAGATAGCTTATGAAAGTGGTGCTTTAATGAGTACACTCTCAGGAAGTGGTTCTACATTTTTTTCAATGGTTTATGATGAAGATGCAGCGATGATTTCAAATAAATTAAAGCAGAAATTTCCAGATTTTAATGTTAAAATTTTAGATTTTGATAATAATGGGCTAATAATAGAGCGATAAAGCCTATTAAATCAAGTAAGTTTTAGATATAATGGCGAAAAAATTTAATCAACCTCTTAGAATGTGTGTCTCGTGTAGAGATAGACAGATTCAAGAAAAGCTACTTAGACTGCAATGTAACGATGGTTCACTTGAAGTTTTTAGTGGCAGAGGAAGAAGTTTTTATCTATGTAAAGATTGTATCTTACTTGAAAAAAAAGTATTAAAAGCACTTATGCGACAATGCAGAGGTGGAGATAAAAATAAATTTACGAACAAACTAAAGGAGATCATCACTGATGATAGAAAAAGTTAGAGTACACGAAATTGCAAAAGAGCTAGGTATAGCTTCTAAAGATGTGTTAGAAAAAGCAAAAAAAATGGGTCTTGAAGTGAAGTCTGCACAAAGTGTTGTTACCATGGCACAAGCAGAAGGATTAGCAAACTTTATTATGAATGGTGAAGTGCCTCAAGAAAGTAAGCCAACTCCAAAACCAACGATCAAAAAAGCAAAAAGTGATACACCTACATCAAAAGAAGCTCCTAAAGCCAAAGTTGAAGAGGTTACAGAAGAAGTTGCTCAAAAAGAGGAAAAACAAGAAGAGATTGTTGCACCTAAAAAAGAGACTTTAAAAGTTGAAGAAACTAAAGAAGAAGTTCTAAAAAGTGAAGAAACAACTCCTTTAGTAGAAAAAGCTAAAGAGGAAAAACCTAAGAAAAAAAGCTCTATTAGGATAGTAGAACCTGTAGCTGTTCGTCAAATTAAAAGATCTGGTTTAAAAATAGTTAAAAAGAAAAAGCCAAGAGTTGAAGAAACTTATAGTGCACCACAAAAACATACAAATGTTTCATCTTATGGAAAAATGAGTGCAGAAGTTTTAGAAGAGTTAGCTAAAAAGAAAAAAACAAAACAAACTTCAACTACTGCAAGAAAACAAGATCAGGGTAAAAGAATCGATATCTTTGGTGGAAGCATGAGTGATGTGTCTATGGATATGGATGATCAAGTTACACTTCTTGACTTAAATTCAACAGAAAGAGCTCCACTTCCTGTAGAAGAACCAAGAAAACCAAGACAACCTAAGCCAGCTGGTAGAAATGCAAACAAAAAACAAGCACCTCGTGGTAGAAGAGTTTCTCGTGATAAAAGAAAAAAATACACAAAAGCATCTCAAGAAGAAGAGATAGTTACTCATGTAGAGATTCCAGAAGATATTCGTGTTTATGAGTTTGCAGAAAAACTAAAACGCCCTATGAGTGATATCATAAAAGTTCTTTTTGATCTTGGTATGATGATGACTAAAAATGACTTTTTAGGAAATGATGAGATAGAGATACTAAGTGAAGAGTTTGGTGTTGAAGTAACGATTATAGATCCTAAAGATGAATTTACACAAGCTGAAGAAAATATAGAAGAAGATCCAGATGCAACAAAAAGAGCTCCTGTTATTACTATTATGGGACATGTTGATCATGGTAAAACTTCACTACTTGATGCTATTCGTAAAGCAAAAGTGACAGAGGGAGAAGCTGGTGGAATCACTCAACATATTGGTGCATATACCATAGAACAACATGGTGAAGCTATAACTTTTATAGATACACCGGGTCATGCTGCATTTTCTCATATGCGTCAAAGAGGTACAGAGATTACAGATATTATTGTTATCGTTGTTGCTGCTGATGATGGTGTAAAACCTCAAACTCTTGAAGTTATTAAACTAGCAAAAGAATCAGGTGCTCCTATCATAGTTGCATTAAATAAAATGGATAAAGAGACTGCTCAACCAGATATGGTAAAAGGTCAGATGGCTGAACATGGGATAAATCCTGTTGATTGGGGTGGAGATATAGAGTTTATTCCTGTTTCTGCTAAAAGTGGTATGGGTATAGATGATTTACTTGAAAATATCCTCACAACTGCTGAAATTTTAGAACTTAAAGCAAATGAAAATGCGATGGCAAAAGCTGCTGTTGTTGAATCATCTTTAGAAAAAGGTCGTGGTCCTGTTGCAACTGTAATCGTTCAAAATGGTACTTTAAAAGTTGGAGATTATGTAGTTTGTGGTGCTGCATATGGTCGTGTTAAAGCACTTGTAGATGAACATAACAAGCAGATAAAACAACTAAAACCAAGTCATACAGCAGTTGTAGCTGGTTTAAATGCCGTTCCTGCATCTGGTGAAGTTATGACTGTAATGAAGTCAGATAAAGAAGCTAAAGCTTACGCTACAAAAAGACATGAGTATGACAGACATAAAGAGCTTTCACACTCAACTAAATCAACTTTAGAAGATATGACAAGTATGATTGCTGAGGGTAAATTAAAATCTCTTAAAATTGTACTTAAAACTGACGTTCATGGTACTCTAGAAGCTATAAAATCTTCTTTAACACAACTTAGAAATGATGAAGTTAAAGTAAATATTATTTCATCTGGTGTTGGTGGAATTACAGAAAACGATGTTGAACTTGTTAATAATTCTGAAAACTGTGTACTTCTTGGTTTTAATGTTCGTCCAACTGGTGCAGTAAAAGCTAGTGCAAAACAAAAAAGTGTTGAGATTAAAACTTACTCTATTATCTACCAACTTATAGATGATATTACTGGTATGCTTACTGGTATGATGACTCCAAAATATACTGAAGAAAATACTGGTCAAGCAGAAGTTAAAGAGGTATTTAAAATCCCTAAAGGTATCGTTGCTGGTTGTCTTGTTGTTGATGGAAGACTTATCCGTGGTGGTATGGTTCGTGTTATTCGTGATGGTGTTGTACATTATGAAGGTGAACTTACTTCTCTTAAACGTTTTAAAGATGATGTTGATGAGATTGGTAACGGTTATGAGTGTGGTGTTGTTATCAGTGGATATGATGATGTTGTTGCTGGTGATGTACTTGAAACATTCAAAAAAGTTGAGCAAAAAGTAAGTTTATAAATGACTGAAGCACAGATAAAACTCAAAAGAACTGAATCAGTTCTCTCTGAGTTGATTCCCCAAGCACTTGCTGGTATGAATGATAAAAGACTACATGATTTAAATATTATAGAAGTAAAATGTTCTCGTGGAAAAAGTGATGCCAAAGTCTATATAGACCCTAGTGACTTTAGTGAACAAGAGAAAAGAGATTACTTAAAATTACTTCGTAAAGCTCGTCCAATCATAGAAACTCATTGTTTAAAAGATCAAGGTTGGTACCGTTGTCCAAAATTTACATTTGAGTTTGATGAACATCTAAAAAAAGCTCAAAATATAGATGATTTATTTAAAAAAATTGCTCAAGATAGAGGAGAGATATAATGTCACTACAAAGCGATATAAATTCACTTGTTTCATCAGTTGATTTAGAACTTTATGATACTGCAATAGTAAGTGAAGGTGATGATACTATCTACCGTGTAAGTGTTATCTCAAAAGAGATAAAAGATACTAAAAGAGCAGGGGTTAGTCTTGATGCTTGTGTAGAATTGACTCATCTTATTTCTCCTCTTTTAGATGTAACTCCACCTGTTTCAGGTGATTATAGACTTGAAGTTGGAAGCCCAGGTATAGAGAGAAAACTGGTAACTTTAGAACATTTTAAAAAGTCTGTAGGTGAAAAAGTTGCTTTAAATTTGAAAAGTATAGATAAAGTTAGAGGTGTTTTGTTAAAAGTTGAAGGTTCAAAAATCTTTGTTAATAAAGATGATGAAACTATAGAATTGGATTTTAACGATATTACTAAAGCAAAAACATATTTTGAATGGTAATAGACTCTAGTTTTTATATGAAACTAGCCCTTTGTGAGGCTTGGAAATATCAAGGTTTGACATATCCAAATCCTGCTGTTGGGTGTTGTGTTGTATCAAAAAGTGGTAAACTCTTATCTGTTGAAGCACATCACAAAGCTGGAACACCCCATGCTGAAGTAAATGCACTAAAATCTGCTTACTATAAACTAACAAACAACAAAGAGATACTCTCTTTAACACTATCTCAAGATATACATAACTTTTTACTAAAAAATCACGAGGGTATCTTTAAAGATAGTTATATATACACAACACTAGAACCGTGTTCACACATAGGAAAAACACCCTCTTGTGCGTCTTTAATCTCTAAACTTTCTATAAAAAAGCTTTTTGTCGGTTCACAAGATTTTAACGAGATAGCATCCAATGGTAATGAGATAGTTAAAAACTCTGGAGTTGAAATTATAAATGGTGTTTTAAAAAAAGAGTGTGATGAACTTTTAGAGCCTTTTAAAAAGTGGCAAAATTCTAGGTTCGTATTTTTTAAAATGGCTCAAAGACTAGATGGCTCAACTGATGGAGTTGTAAGCTCAGAAGAATCAAGAAAAAATGTTCATGCTATGCGTGATGTTTGTGATTTGCTAGTTATCGGTGGAAATACTGTAAGAAACGACAGACCAACATTAGATGCACGACTTGTAGATGGAAAAGCTCCAGATATTTTGATAATATCAAGACAAAAAGAGTTTGATAAAACTATACCACTTTTTAATGTAGAGGATAGAGAGGTTTTTATAGAAGATAACTTTAAAAAGTTAGATAATTATAAAAATATCATGATAGAGGGTACAAAAAACATGTTTGAACTCTCAAAGCCATATATAGACTACAGTTTAACTTATATGGCTACAAATCTTGATGTTTTAAACATACAAAAAGATACAAAAGATATAATTCTTTGGATGAAAATGGGAGATAGATGATGGAAAAACAAGAAAAAATAGTATCTATGTTTGATGATATAGCACCAACTTACGATACAGCTAATCGTGTTATGAGTATGGGTGTTGATATATCTTGGAGAAAAAAAGCTTGTGATTTAAGTTTTGAGTTTTATGGTAAAAAAGAGATAGATAAGATAGTTGATGTTGCTTGTGGAACTGGTGATATGATGGGATACTGGCAAAAACAGGCAAAAAAAGCTGGTGTTGAGATAAAAGAGCTTGTTGGAGTTGACCCATCAAACGGTATGGTTGATGTTGCAAGGGAGAAATTTCCAGAGTTTAACTACCATATATCAAAAGCTACAGAGATACCACTTGATGATGCAAGTGCAGATATACTTAGTATCACTTATGGTATAAGAAATGTTGTTGAGCGTCAAGAAGCATTTTATGAGTTTAATAGAGTTCTTAAAAAAGATGGGCTTGTAGTTATTTTAGAGTTTATGAAAGATGAAGATAAAAACTTATTAAAAAAGATAAGAGATATATATATGCACAAAATTCTCCCTTATGTTGGTGGTTTCATCTCTAAAAACCTTGAAGCTTATACATACTTACCAGATTCTATAGAAAATTTTGTAACGATTCAAGGGATGCAAGATGAGTTGAAAAAAGCAGATTTTGAGATACTGTATACCCAAAGTTTTTCTATGGATATATCTACTCTAATTATTGCAAAAAAACTTTAAAATATTTAAATTCTAATGAATATACTCTCAGTCTCATCTTTAAATGAACAGATAAAAGGTCTTTTAGAGGTTAGTTTTAGTCGTGTTTTAGTTGAGGGGGAGTTGTCTCGTATAACTTTTCATAATTCAGGGCATATATACTTTACTATAAAAGATAAAAACTCTGCTATAAGTGCAGTGATGTTTAGAGGTAATGCATCTAAACTCAAGTTTAGGTTAGAGGAGGGGATGAAAGTTATGCTCGATGGTGCTATAACTCTTTATAAACCTCGTGGAACCTATCAGATTAATTGTTTTAGTATTGAACCATCAGGGCAGGGTGCTTTAGCTCTTGCTTTTGAACAACTAAAACAAAAACTCTCTTCACAAGGCTATTTTGAGCCATCCATAAAAAAACAACTTCCAAAATTCCCTAAAAAGATAGCATTTATCACTTCAGCAACAGGTGCAGCACTTCAAGATATGCTTAGAGTTGCAAATGAAAGATATAGAGCTCTAGAGATAGATATATATGATGTTCTAGTTCAAGGAAGTACTGCATCTAACTCTATATCTGATGCTATTATCTTAGCAGATACAAGAAGTTATGATGTTATAGTTATAGGTCGTGGTGGTGGAAGCATAGAAGATTTATGGGCTTTTAATGAAGAGATAGTAGCAGATACTATATTTAAAGCTTTGACTCCTATTGTAAGTGCTGTAGGACATGAGATAGACTGGGTTATAAGTGATTATGTGGCAGATTTGAGAGCACCAACACCAAGTGCAGCGATGCAGATGATACTTCCAGATGAAAATGAGCTTTATCAAACATTAGATGCAATCTCAACACAACTAAATCAACTAGTAAATCAAAAGATAGATAGTTATAAGAGAGATATACTGCATATAAAAGAGTTATATATAAATAACTCTATAGAAAAAAAATTACAACAAAAGATGAATGAAGTTGTAAATATAAGAGAAACATATACTTATATGATTGATTCAAAAATAAATGTTGCCCAAAATCAACTAAACAATCTTAAAAAAATGTTAGAATCCAATCATCCAAAATTTAAAACAAAAACAGGCTTTGCACAAATATCACAAAACAAGAAGATTATAGATATATCATCTCTAAAAAGTGGAGATATATTTACGATGCAGAGTGATAAAGTATCCATAGATGCAGAGGTTATAAAAAAGGAAAATATAATATGAGTTATCCAAATTTTTTTAATGAAGTTAAGAGTATAGAAGTTCAAGATCAATTATCAGCACTTTTAGGTGGTTTTAGAGGTCCATATGAGATAAGTTATATAGAAGTTGTAAAATCAGCAGGACATAGTTGTCCAACCGTAGCAGGTGCCTATCTTATGGCACAAGTTGCTTTAAAAGCTTTATATCCAGATACTCCAGCTGTTCGTGGAGATATAAGGGTAGAGTTTAGTGAAGATTTAGAAGATGGTGTAGCCGGTGTTATAGCAAATGTTATCACACAAATTACAGGTGCAACAGATAAAAGTGGTTTCAAAGGGCTTGGTGGAAAATTTGCGAGACACTCTTTGATGGATTTTAACGCAGATATAACTTCAAGTGCAAGATTTACAAGGGTTGATAATGCTAAAAGTATAGATGTTTTTTATAACCCATCATCAATAGCACCAGACCCATCTATGCAACCACTTATGCAAAAGATGATGCAAGGCATGGCATCAAATGAAGAGATAAAAGCATTTGGAGATGTTTGGCAAGATAGAGTAAAACGTATATTTGAAAATATAGATACTGTTATAAAAACTAAAGAAGTTTAGTGCTTTTTATTTTGATTCTCAAGTATAACTTGAGAATCATTGATTTTAGTTAGCTAAACATTTTCCCAAGCATTTCCATAGCCCCTTTAGGACCACCAACTTGAGCTAGCATCTCATCTACTATGCTTCCTTCACCAGATGTTGCTTTATCGATTACTTGAGGAAGTGCATCAGACAATGCAAGCTCGGCACTTTGTGTAGATAGTCCAAGGCTAGAAGCAAATTCAGAAATTTTATCTGAACCTAAAAGTTCTGTTATTTGATTTGTAGAGATAGGAGCATTTTCTCCACTACCTAACCAAGAACTTACAATATCTCCAAGTCCATTGTTTGATGATAATCCCTTTGCAATAGATGATAAATCTATTCCACCATTAGAGTTTCCAAGTAAGCTACTAAGAGAATTTGCAATATCATCTACTTGTAGTCCTGTTGTTGCATCATCACTATTTTTTTGGATTAGTTCTCCACCTATTTTTAATAAACTCATTAAATCCATATTTTATCCTTAAAAATTTATTTCCATAAGTATACCAAAAAATATTTATATAACTTTAATCTACGTTAAATTATATTTTTGTATAAAAAATAATCATATTTTTTGAAATAAATGGTTAAAAAATAGCTACTATTGTAAAATAATTTAGATGGGAGCTATTTAGATGCAGACACTACAAAAAGCTTATGAAGCTAGAAGTAAAAAACTTAATAAGATAGAAAAAGTAAAAGAGTTAAAAAATCCACAAGAAGCGTATGATAAGATAGCTCAGTATGCTAAAGATGGTTATGATTCTATCCCTGATGAAGATAAAAAATACTTTTTAAAATGTTTTGGCATCTACGATAGACCTGCAACTCCACAAAGATTTATGATAAAACTTCGTATCCCAGGAGGGCATCTGAGTGCTACACAAGCCAGAGTTATAGGTGAGTGTGCAAAAGAGTTTGGAGAGGACTACATAGACCTCACAACAAGACAACAATGTGAAATCCGTTATCTTCGTATAGAAGATATGCCAGAACTTCTCAAAAGACTTAAAAGTGTTGGACTAGATGCATACCAAACGGGTGTGGACAATATACGAGCTATCATGTGTGACCCATTAGATGCAAAAAGTTTTGATAATGTTCTTGAGAGTCATAAAACACTTCTAAAACTCCAAGAGATGTTTTTATACTCACCTGAGTGGATATCTACACTTCCTAGAAAATTCAACACAGCCATAACAGGCTCTTTGTCAAATAGATGCAATGCTTATTGTCACGATGCTTCATTTGTTTTAGCTCAAAAAGATGGTGTTTATGGTTACAATATGTACCTTGGTGGAAGGGTTGGAGTTGTTGGTAAGAGTGCAGATATATTTTTAGCAAATGAGGATGAAGTTCTAAAGGCTTTTGGAGCTATTATAGAGATATTTAAAAAGTATGGTTTTAGAGATAATCGCAATAAAAATAGACTACATTTTCTTTTAGATGCAGTGGGTATAGAAAAGATGGCGAGTGCTATCCGTCAAGGTGCTGGTGTAAACTTTGCAACTGCTGGAGAGTCTATGACTAAACTTGATTATAATGAAGCTGACCAAGGTAGAGTACAACTTCGCGATGGAAGTTTTGGTGTTCATGTAAAAATCCCATCTGGTATGTTTAGTGGTAGTGCGATGATAAAAGTAGCCGAGCTTAGTGAAGAGTTTGGAGATAAAGAGATCCGTTTTGATATGGAACAAAGCCTTTATATCTTAGGTGTAAAAGATACACAAGCACTACTAAAAGATGAGTTTTTTAAAGAGTATAAAAATATAAACTCGCCATATTTTAACCACCTCATAGCTTGTGCAGGTACACAACACTGCCCTTTTGGTGTTATAGAGAACAAAAATGATGCTATCAATATGTCAAAATACCTTGATGAAAAAGTTCCACTCAAAGATGCAAGAGTTAGGATGTACTGGTCTGCTTGTGTTAAGGGTTGTGGTATTCATGGTCTTGGAGATATAGGTTTTGAGGGTTGTAAAACAAAGGTAAATGGTGAGACTGAGGGTGGTGTAAATATCTCTCTTGGTGGACAAGTTGTAAGTGAGGGTGTTGAGGGTTACACCATCATAAAATCAGCTCCACTTAGATATGCCCACTTTTATGTAGAATCTTTGATGTTAGAGTATAAAAGATTAAAAGAAAAAAATGAGAGTTTTGAGAGATTTCAAATAAGAGTTTTAAAACAATACACTCCAGCATATATAGGTTTTATGATGAAATTTCAAGCTTATGTTAGAAAAAATACTTTAGATGCAGTGCTTGGATTTAGTATAAAAGCAAATACAGGTAAAAATGAAGAGTTTGAAGTGTTTGAGTTTGGAAGAAAACTTTACTATATACTTAGTAAAAAAGAGGCATATTCTGCTTATGATAGATTTACAAATGTACTAAAAAAAGAAAAACTTGAAGATATAAGAGATTTAGTTCCAGATATAGATGAAAATGTAGCTAAGATGCTAGATGCTATCTTAGCTACAAAAGAGGAGAGTAGGGCAGTTGTTTTTTCAGAACTTTTAGAGTTTATAGATATAGTTTAGTTGTTATACTTTTTTATATCTTCTAAAAGAGTTTGAAGTGATGTTGAATATTTTTTAAAGAGTTCAAGATATTTAGAATCTTTTGGATTTTTTATAACCTCTCTTAATTCTTTAGATATTTCACTTATATTAATCGCACCTATATTTGCTGCTGTACCACTGATGTCTAGTAAGTATTGACTAGCTTCTTGCATATTTGAACTTTGAAATAATTTTTCAAGTTTTTGTGATGAGTTAGAATATGTGTCTCTAAATTGTATCAGTATCTCTTTATAAAATTCTTCATCATCTCCACAGATTACTAAACCCTCTTCTACATCTAATTCACTCATATTAAAATCATCTTCTTGCTTACTTGAAGACTGATCATCAGAGTATGTATATAGTATGTCATATAAAGAATTAAGAGAGGTTATAAAAA
>JAADDU010000035.1 GCA_013153755.1 Campylobacterota bacterium
AGCCAAAAGAAAAGTTGAGAAAAGAAACATCATTATTATTTTTATCATTAATTGCACCGTAAATTTTATTTTTATATTTATAATGATACTATATTTATATGATTAATATACTTAAAAAAGAATTTACCATTTACACGGCGTTGCTTACTATACTTATCTTTTTAATGCATCCAGATATGTTAAGTGAGCCAACTATAAGATTAGGACTTATGCAAGAAAAAAGTAATTATATACATCCACTTTTATATACACTATTTGTTTATCTAGTGATATATTTTTTAAGAGTAGTTGTAAATTTTGTACTGAAATTTTTTAAGAAGGGGGAGTGATTAAGTGTTATGAGCAATAAGCTCTCCAAAAGGAGAGGTTATTAGCCGTTTCTCTTTTTCTGAATCTCTTCAGAAACATTTCTTGGAACTTCTTCATAATGATCAAATTCCATAGAGTAAGTTGCTCTACCTTGAGTAGCAGAACGAAGGTCAGTTGAGTAACCAAACATCTCAGCAAGTGGAACAAATGCATCAACGATTTTGTTACCTGAACGGTCACCCATCGAGTTAACTTGTCCACGACGACGGTTAAGGTCACCGATAACATCACCCATGTTTTCTTCTGGAACTTCAACTTCCACTTTCATCATTGGCTCTAGGATAGAAGGATTTGCTTTACGACAACCCTCTTTAAAGCCCATAGATGCAGCAAGTTTAAATGCCATCTCATTTGAATCAACATCGTGGTATGAACCATCATATAATGTAACTTCAACATCTTCCATAGGGTAACCTGCAAGAACACCAGTTTGCATAGTTTCTTCACAACCTTTTTCAACTGCAGGGATATATTCTTTTGGAATAGCACCACCTTTAATTTCATTGTTGAAAACAAAACCTGTATCAGGTGCACCTGGCTTGATTCTAAGATAAACATGACCAAATTGACCACGACCACCTGATTGTTTAGCATATTTGTATTCTTGTTCAACTTCGTCTTTAATAGACTCACGGTAAGAAACTTGTGGAGCACCAACTTCTGCATCAACAGAGAACTCTCTTTTCATTCTATCTACAAGGATTTCAAGGTGTAGCTCACCCATTCCTGATATGATAGTTTGTCCAGTTTCTTCATCTGTATGAACTCTAAATGATGGATCTTCAGCTGCAAGTTTACCTAATGCAAGACCCATTTTTTCTTGATCAGCTTTAGTTTTTGGCTCAACAGCAACACTTATAACTGGATCTGGGAAGTCCATACGCTCAAGAACAACTTTCTCTTCGCCTGTACATAAAGTATCACCAGTAGTAGTTGATTTAAGACCAACAACTGCACCGATTTCACCAGCATAAATCTCTTTAACTTCTTCACGCTTGATAGCATGCATCTTAACGATACGACCAACTCTCTCTTTTTTATCTTTTGTAGAGTTGTGAACGAAAGAACCAGCTGCTAATGAACCACGATAAACACGGATAAATGTAAGGACACCAACAAATGGGTCAGTCATGATTTTAAATGCAAGTGCAGCAAAATCACCATCATCAGTTGATGGTACTTCTACTTCTGCTTCTTCATCATCCATAAGTGTACCCATGATCGCAGCTGATTCTACCGGTGAAGGTAAGTAATCAACAACAGCATCAAGTAAAGTTTGAACACCTTTATTTTTAAATGCAGTACCTGGAGTCATTGGAACGATAGCCATACCAAGAGTTGCAGCTTTTATAGCAGCTTTAACTTCTTCTTGTGTAAACTCTTCACCTTCTAAGAATTTTTCAGCAAAGTCATCATTACCTTCAACTTCAGAAAGAGTTTCAAGCATTTTTTCTCTATACTCTTCTGAAATTTCTTTTAATGAATCACGAATATCTTGTTCATGGTATGCAGAACCCATAGCTGCATCTTCATCCCAAACAATCTCTTTCATTTTAACTAAATCTACAACACCTTCAAACTCAGCTTCAGCACCGATAGGTAGTTGGAAAGGCATAGGGTTACCTTTTAGTCTTTCACGAATCTGTTTTTCAACTTCATAAAAATCTGCACCAGTTCTATCCATCTTGTTAACAAAAACAATAGATGGAACTTTATAACGGTTTCTTTGTCTCCAAACTGTTTCTGATTGAGGTTGAACACCACCAACAGCACAAAATACTGAAACAGCACCATCAAGAACACGCATAGAACGCTCAACTTCAATAGTAAAGTCAACGTGGCCCGGAGTATCGATAATATTTATCTGTTTACCTTGCCATTCACAAGTTGTAGCAGCAGAAGTAATTGTGATACCTCTTTCTTGCTCTTGTTCCATCCAGTCCATAGTAGCAGCACCATCATGAACCTCACCGATTTTATGTTCAACACCAGTATAGAAAAGAATTCTTTCTGTAGTTGTAGTTTTACCTGCATCAATATGAGCAGCGATACCAATGTTTCTTACATCATTTAGTTTGTGACTTCTTGCCATAATTTATCCTATTACCAACGGTAATGAGCAAATGCTTTATTAGCTTCTGCCATTCTGTAAGTATCTTCTTTTTTCTTAAATGCTGAACCTTTGTCAGTTGAAGCATCCATTAATTCATTTGCCAATCTCTCAGCCATTGTTCTTTCATTTCTCTTACGAGCAGCATCAACTAACCATCTAATAGCTAGTGAAAGTTGACGCACTGGGCGTACTTCTACTGGAACTTGATAAGTAGCACCACCAACACGGCGACTTTTTACTTCGATAATTGGTTTAATATTCTCGATAGCTTCATTAAATGTATCTATACCTGTTTTCTCACCACGAGAGCTAATGATATCCATAGCACTATAGATGATTTTTTCAGCTGTAGATTTTTTACCATCTAACATAATTTTATTTATAAATTTCGTCAGTACTTTGCTTCCATAAACTGGATCTGGCATAACTGGACGAACGGGAGCTTTTCTTCTTCTCATTTGAATTTTCCTTCTTCAATTTGTTTTTTTCAAATTTACTCAAAACTTACCTAAAACTTAAATCTAGTAAGCCCTGTAGCTATTTTGAATATTACTCAGCATTTTCGCTAAAACATATCTCTAAAACGAAACTAGTTTCGTGAGCTCTCTGCTGAAGAGAACTTAGCGTTAGCGTAGAAAAACGGGCTTTTGCTCGTTTTGCGTACTAATTAAATCGTTGTTTCTAAAAAATAACTTGTTATTTTTTAGGACGCTTAGTTCCGTATTTAGAACGAGCAACAGTTCTGTTAGCAACACCAGCAGTATCTAATGCACCACGAACGATATGGTACTTAACACCCGGTAAATCTTTAATACGACCACCACGAACTAGAACGATAGAGTGTTCTTGAAGGTTATGACCCTCACCACCGATATATGAAATAACTTCAAAACCAGAAGTTAATCTTACTTTTGCAACTTTTCTTAAAGCCGAGTTAGGTTTTTTAGGTGTAGTTGTGTAAACACGAGTACATACACCACGACGCTGTGGACATGATACAAGAGCTGGTGATTTTGATTTTTTAATCACGCGTTTACGCTCTTTACGAATCAGTTGATTGATTGTAGGCATACAATTCCTTTTTACTTAAATTTTTCCAGTAGAATTTAACTCTCTAATTTTTAGAGAATTATAAACGCGACATAATACATAAAAAGTGATTAAAATTAGCTTATTGTTCTAACTTTATAGATAAATTATGCTCTGCAAATGAATCAAGTGTATGTATAGAATACCCTGCAAACGAATCATGTTTTATAACAGTATATAAAAACTCTCTTATCTTTTCTATATCATTGAAAAATGATACTTCATCATTGTTTATATCAGTTGTTTCTATCGCTATTTTTACTCTCTTATCTGTAAATTTATCTGCATAAACTAAAGAGCTTTTGGCATACTCATAAAATCTATCTAAATGTGTAGTATAGTCCATGATTACAACTTCATCCACTGCATCTATTACATCATAATTTATAGCTCTATCATTTACAAAAGCTTCTGTAATATTATCTAACCAAAATGGTATAACTGCCCCTAATTCTAAGTTTGAACTCTCCAACATCGCTTTTGTATCTTTTAAAAGTGTGAGATATCTACTCCACATATCAATATTTTCAGAACTATTTTGCTCATCAATGCCATTCCATGGTTCAACATCTAACATCATTCCTGCTATCTTTTTTGTATGATTAGTATTGTACTCATCTATAATATCTATCTGTGATTGTATATAATCTAACGAAGGGTTGTTCTCATCTTCTGAACTTGAGAGTAAAAACCATACTTTTGAATTATGTTGCTGTAGATACTCAACATTAGATGTAAAATTATCACGACTACCATCTTCTATGGGGTTTAGATATATCTCTATATCATCATAACCATCAAGCAAGGACACTGCTTTTTCATAGTTTTTTACACCATCCCAACAAAAAAATGATAGATTTGCTCTTGTATCCAACCTTTTAACGTCTACTATAGTAGATAGTTTTGAATCGCTTCCACCTCCACATGAAATAAAAAACAACATTACAAATATATATAAAATACGCATATTTACACCTTTACTAAAATTTTATCTAAAATTACTGTAGAGAGTACTCTTTTTAAACTACCTGCAATATATGTAAAAAGAGTGTTATAATACCTTGGTTTTGGTTTAGTAGATTCAAGTGCATCTAGTATATTTTTTATAACCACTTGTGAAGTTTTTGTAAACATATCATCCTTACTTGACTCTGCATCTAAAAGTTGTTCTTTATACTCTTTTTTAAAAACACTACCCTCTAAAACCACATTTTTCTTAAACATTTTTATGGCATTTTTTCTAAAGTCAGACTTTACAGGTCCTGTATTTATGGTACATATATATATGTTTGAGTCCATAAGTTCAAGACGAAGAGTATCACATAAACCCTCTATAGCATACTTAGATGCATTGTAAGCTCCACGAAAACGAAGAGATATAAGCCCTAAAACAGAGGAGTGTTGTAAGATGCGACCGTAACCCTGTTTACGCATGATTTTGATACACTTTGTAGTTAATAGATGCAGTCCAAAAACATTTGTCTCAAACTGCTCCCTTAGTGCATCCACACTTATATCTTCTAATGCTCCAGCTTGACCAAAACCTGCATTGTTAAAAAGAGCATAAAGGGTGGAATCTTTTTTTAAAATCATCTCAAGCACTGCATCTACTTCCTCTTGTGATGTAACATCAAGTTTATATGCATCTAAGCCCTCATCTATTAGCCTATCTACATCATCTTGTTTTCTGGCAGTTGCATAAACTTTATAGCCGTTTTTGTGTAAAAAGTGAGCAGTATCGTACCCTATACCACTAGAACACCCAGTTATGAGTATGTTTTTCATGAAGTCATAATCTCATAAGGTCTTTTTATCTCACTTATCACTGCATCTACACTCATATGACGAGATTTTCTCAAAAACTCTTTGCCATCGAGAAAAACTAAAACTGTAGGTATGGCAAAAACTCCAAAATGTGGTGCTATATCTTCACTTTTTGATATATCAATATCCACTATCTCAAACTCTGAGAAGTTTTTATCTATGGCATCTAAGAGTTTTGGTTTTAGTGCATGACATACATTACAACTAGGTGCAGAGAAGTAAAGCATCACTGCAAGATTTTCTTTTATAATTTTTTCTATGGTTTGTTTTGTTTGCATGGGTGTATTATATATAATTAAAAGAGATTAAGTCAACTTAGTAAGATATAAAGCCTAATGGGTGGTTAGACCCTTAGGTTGTAGTTACTGTTTTATAGCAAAGAGTAGATAAACTACTGCTATAATCAGATAGCCTACGGTGTGATAATCTATGTGTGGCATAGAAATATCCTTAAAATATCTAACCCCATAACCCAACTATCTACAAAAGTATAGACCAAAAAAAAGCCTCATAGCTCAAAAAAGAGCTACAAGGCTATACTTTAAGGTATCTCATGCCACACATTTGATACACACACAAAGCAACCACGCTTTGATGGGGTAATTATAGCATAAAAAGTTAAATTTTACACGGCTAAAGCCGTGGCTCCTTGTAGATAGTAGTTCTAACTAGTTCCCATACTCTGTGTGGGAACTCTAACCTTATTTCACTAACTTTATCTTGCAGTTTGGAGTTGTATGCATTCCCATTCGGGAGAATGGGAACGAGTTATAGCAAAGAGTAGATAAACTACTGCTATAATCAGATAGCCTACGGTATGTAAATCAAAATGCTGGAACATGATTACACCCTTAGATAATCTAACCCCATAACCCAGCCATCTACAAAAGTATAGACCAAAAAAAAGCCCCACCACTCAAAAAGAATGGCAGAGCTTATCATCTAAGGTATGTTCCAGCAATACATTAGATCTACACACACAAAGCAACCACGCTTTGATGAGGTAATTATAACACAAAAAGTTAAATACTGATTACCACTTATATTGCTATAATACCATCATGAGTTCAATTATATTTTCAATCCTTGGCATCTATATCTTCATAATCATGGGCTATCTTGCAAAGATGAGCTTTAAAGAGCAGATAGATGATAAGACCATTACACTTATAAATGTTTACTTTTTGCAAGTCTTTTTAACCTTTTGGGGGCTTTTGATTCGTCCTGTGGATATTGGGCTTCTTTATGCTCCATCCATATACCTTTTTATCGTTGTTATTGCTATAGTTCTCTCTGCTTTAGTTGCTAGATTTTTATTTAAAAACAAAAAAGAGTACTCTATTGCTACTGTTGCAGCGATTATAGGCAATACTGGGAATCTTGGTATCCCTTTAAATATTGCAATCTTTGGGGAAGAGTCCATACCATATACTACCATCGTAAATCTTGTAAATGTATTTGTAGTTTATAGTGTTGGGGTGTATTACTACTCTCGTGGGACTTATGATAGTAAAACTTCTTTGCTAAACATAGCAAAACTCCCTATCCTTTGGGCTGCTATCATCGCTATAGTGTTGAGTACGAATGGGTACAAACCATCCCCTCAGATTATGAAAACTCTTATGATGGGAGCTTATGCATCTATGACTATGCAACTCTTTTTATTTGGTATATATCTTTATGGCACGAAGATAAAAGAGCTTAATAAAACTCTCATACTTTGGGTTATGTCACTAAAGTTTCTTATCTTACCGTTAGTAACTTTTATAGTTTTATCATTTTTAGACTTAGATGCAATGATAAAAGGGATAATTTTTATAGAGCTTATGATGCCACTAGCTGTTGCAAATGTAAATCTTGCATCGCTGTATGACTGTGAACCAAGAGTAGTTACTGCTTTAGTTTTTATCTCTTCTTTGCTCTTTTTAGGGGTTGTGTTTGTTGGTGTTTATCTACTCAAATATTTATAATGAGCATCATATGCTAAACGGATAACACCTATGGCATAGTTAGAAGAGTTGTTATAACGCATAACTTTTTTAACTTGCTTACTTAAATAACTTAACTCTTTTTTACCACAACTAAAACAATCATAAAACTTTTTACCCCTTTTATTTTGGTAAGAAAAAGAGGCATTTTTACGCTTAAAAGCAAAATCGTACCATCTTGCTTCTACTTTTTTCATATCTGGTATCTTTTCCCACTCTATGAGTTTAGTAAAACCAGCTCTTTTGTTTAAAAATTTACTAGCAGACACGATGGCATCTTCCATCTTTGTAAGGTCTGCACCTTTTGTTTTATACCCCTCTGTATAGATGAAGTTATTTGGCATAAATTGTGGGATACCTATAGCCCCAGCGTATGAGCTAGGTAGGTTACATTGATTTGGTTTTAAACCCATCTTATAACAATGCTTTATGATAGAAGTCATGTTGGTTTTTCCCATCTTTAAAAGCCATCTGTTTCGAGATGTAGTAGGTTTTGTTCTTGTAACTATGGTGTTAAAAACCACAAAGGCATCATGTTTTGGTTTTATGACACCAAGCCTTGTTTCTTTTAAAAGTATGGCAGAGATTATCTCTCTACTAACACCAAACTTTTTTTCACTATAGTCATAAACACTCTTATATTTTTTTAGATGCGATACTAACTGAGGTATATACTTTACTAAAGTGTTATTTGCTCTTTTTTCATTCATTCTATGTTTTTTTATCGCTCTTGGTTGGAGCAGTTTCCAACTTTTTTCATCAAACTTTTTTGTTTTAAAGTAAGAGAGTAAGAATCTGTTCGCATAATCATAACTAACACCACTTTTTACAACTTTTTTACAAATATCTGAGTAGTTTTTATTTGAAAATTTACAGTTTGTGTAGTTTGCATTTAGCGTAGTTATCATAAAAACAAAAAGTACTATTTTTAACATCTTTCATTTACCTCTTTTAATCTTTGTGGAGTTCCTATATCGTGCCATATACCATCATAAAACTCTCCACTTACAAGTTTGTCTTGCATCTTTTGTCTAAGTAGTGGGGCTAAGGGTGCTTTTTTTATCTCAACATCAGCAAAAAAGTCTGGGTGGTAGTAGCCTATGCCTGAAAAAGTATAGTTTTTATCGTCCGTAACTACACCATCTTTTAGGTTAAAATCTCCCTCTTTGTTGTGTTGTGGATTTGGTACTAAAACTAGATGCGCTAGTTTATCTTTTAGTTTAAAATTAACATCAAAATCATAGTTACAAAATATATCTCCATTTACAACCAAAAAAGTGTTTTTACCTATTAGATGCAGTGCTTTTTTTATCCCACCTGCACTCTCTAATGCTCCACTATCTTGCTCATCTGAGTAGCTTATGTTTATACCCCACGCAGAACCATCACCCAAGGCTTGAGGTATTTTATAGCCTAAGTGGGCTATGTTTATCACTATCTCTTTAAATCCACAAGAAACAAGTTTCTCTATATGCCATACTACAAGTGCTTTGTTGCAAACTTTTAGTAGTGGTTTTGGGGTGCTGTTAGTTAGTGGTCGCATCCTCTCTCCACGACCTGCACAAAGTATCATCGCTTTCATTGTAACTCTTTTAGTAGTTTTGCAAGCTCTTTTGTTTCTTCATATCTAGCACCTGCATCTAAAAAGTACTTTAGAGTTAAGGGTATATCTTTTAAGTAGCCATCTTTAGCATCACGCAGATAGAGTCTTGCAAAAACTCCAAGCACTTTGATATGTCTTTGCATCCCCATAAAATCAAACCATTTTAAAAACTCATCATCACTAACTTTTAGACCTTTTTTATCTCTAAAATATAATGCTAACTCTTCTATGTCTTCTCTACCAAACTCTATGTAGCAGTCTTTTAAAAGTGATACCAAGTCATAAGTTACAGCACCATTCATCGCATCTTGATAGTCTATAACACCCACCCGTTTATCTTTTGTTAGCAAGATATTTCTTGAGTGAAAATCACGATGTACAAAAAGATTTTGTTCTTGTTTTAGGACAACTTTTGAGATGTTTTGCAAAGTATCATAAAGTAGCTTTTTTTGTTGTGTTGTTAGAGTTTTATTTAAAAGTTTAGATATGTACCACTCATCCATCAAATCCATCTCAAAATGTAAAAACTCTTTATCGTAAATAGGTAGTGCATCTACATCTGCTTTTTGCATCTGTATGATTGTATCTATAGCTTTTTTATATAAAGATTTATATGTTTTTTCATTCAACAAATCCAAGTAGTGTGTAGTTCCAAAATCTTCTATGATTAAAAACCCTCTATCCATATCTTTTAGCAATATTTTTGGGGCATATACCACTGCATCTAAAAGTTTTTTAGTTATATTTACAAATGGTTTTAGTGACTCTTTTTCAAGTGAAGAGTCCATAAAAATTAGGCTTTTTTCACCATGTCTTAGTCTATAATACTTTCTAAAAGAAGCATCAGCTGAGGCTACTTCTACACTATACTCACTAAATGGCGTTGTCTTTAAATACTCTCTTACCTCATCCATAGATACCCCCTAAAACAGAGTTTTTACTAGCTCCTGTTACTGAGCTTATCTTTATGACTTCATTATGGATGCGTTTGTAAGCAAACCATGCAAAAGCCATGGACTCCATAAAGTCACTAGACACTCCATAACTCTCACTAGAAGCTACATCTATCTTTGTTAGTTTTTTGATTCTTTTAAGTAAAGTTATATTTTTAACCCCACCACCACATAAGATAAGCTCTTTTATTTTGTTGTTTTTAACATCTCTTGCTATAGTTTTTGCAGTTAGTTCTAAAAATGTTCTTTGTATATCTCTATCTTTTAGATCTTGAAAATTACTTAGTTTAGATGCGATATACTTTTTGTTAAACTTCTCTCTACCTGTACTTTTTGGTCCCTCTTTATAAAAATAGTTATCATCAAGCATCAACTCTAAAAGTTCTTGATTTATCTTACCTGAGTTTGCAAACTTACCTTTTTTATCAAACGGTACTTTTTTACACTTAGTTATCCATAAGTCCATCAAAACATTACCAGGACCGACATCCCAACCTTTTAAATCTTTTCCTAAGATGGTTATATTTGCCATGCCACCTATGTTTAAAACTGCTACTTTTTTATCTTTTTTAGCAAATAAAAACTGATGAAAAGCTGGAGCAAAAGGTGCACCTTGCCCACCATGTGCCATGTCCATACTTCTAAAGTCATTTACTACCGTAATGTTTGTTTTTGCACTTACTATATTTGGACAACCAAGTTGCATAGAAAATGGTAAGTCACCATCTGGTTCGTGCCATATAGTTTGACCATGAAGCCCTATGGCACGAACTTTTTTAGCATCTATCTTATGCTCTTTTAAAAACTTAAGCACTGCATCTGCAAATATATGACCTAGTTTTACATTTAACATACCAATCTGTCTAAGAAGAATTTTGTTATTTATGAGGTGTAAAATCTCTTTTTTTATCTCTTTGTCAAACAGATACTCGCTAGATGCAATGAGTTTGCAGTTTTTAGCATCTATCTTACAAAGTGTTATATCGATACCATCTAAACTAGTACCACTCATGATACCTATATATAATTTACTCATCTTTTACCCCTATTTGCATGATACAAAAAGCAACAATCGTCCCAATAACAATCTGCCAAGAAAATCCTATGTGGATGCCAAATATATATGGTTGAAGTGCTAAAACAGTTAAAAAACCACCTACTAAAGCGTATAAAACTCTACTTGAACTATCTTTTTTAGTAAAAACAGCTGAGAAAAACACACCTAAAAGCCCACTATATGCAAAAGCCATAACACCAAGAGCAAAACTTAGAAGTGGAAGTTCACTGTATCGTTGCCAAAAGTAACTAAGCATAGCCATAAACCAAAGAACAATAGCAAAAAAGACAACTGCTCTTTTAGATGCTTTAACAAAGTGCATCTCATCAACTTTGCCCCGTCTTAATCTCCAAGGTTTATACAAATCTTCTATGGCTACTGAAGCCATCGCCCCTAAAACGGAGTTAGTACTAGAAAGAGCCGCTGCAATAGCTCCAACAGTTACAAGTCCACGGAGTCCATCTGGTAGTTCATTTAGTATATAATACATAAATATAGTTACACTTTCACCACTAAAAGTTTGGGTTGGAGCATTTGAAGCGTAGAACAAAAATAGTAAAGCACCTATGCTTAGAAAGAGTAAAACTATGGGAATACTTAGTAAAATAGAGAGGATTAAAGAGTTTGTTGCTTCATTTTTGTTTTTACAGCTAAGAACCCTTTGTGTCATATCTTGATCAAGTCCAAAAGCAGCTATGTTTAAAAGTAACCAACCACTTAAAAGACCAACTATGCTAAACTTACCATCTAAAGAGGTGTCTATAAAAGTGAGTTTTTTAGCTTCATTTAACTCCGAGATTATATCTACCCCATCAAGTGAGCTATATAGATAAAAAAGTACTACAAGCCCAGCTCCAACATAGATGATGGCTTGTATGATGTCACTTAGTATTACTGACTTGATACCACCAAAGTAAGTGTAAGATAAAGCACCAAGAAGCAAGATACTAACAGATAACATGAGGTGAAAAAGCTCTATATCGTTAAATAAAATCATAGAGATAGCCAAAGCCCCTATGTAGAGTCTAGCTCCACTCGCTAAAACTCTCCCTAGCAAAAACATAACTCCAGCTTCCTCTTTTGCTTTTGTGGAGTACCTTTTTTCTAGTAGTTCATAGACTGTTATAGCCTTCATCTCATAAAATTTAGGTATAAAAACATAAGCTACAAACAGTACACCAAGTAAGGCAGAGAGTTCAAACCCTATAAAAGTAAAGTCCCCTCTATAGGAGTAATCAGGAGCTCCTAAAAATGTCGCTGCTGATTGGGAAGTGGCTAAAACGGAGATAGCAACACCGACCATAGGCATAGTGTTAGCACCAACAAAGTACTCTCTTGATGTTTTTATCTTAACTTTAGAGAAGATAAAGGAGGTTATACCAAGGAGTAAAAAGTATGAGAAAAATATATACCAATCTAGTGGTGAAAAATTACTATGCATTTTGTGTTTTAGTCTCCTTGTTCTTGTTATAAGCTAGTATGCTTCTTTTTTATGAGCAACTCTAATTACGGTGATAACTAAAAAACCATTCTCTTTTAAATAAATAATTCTGTAATTTCCAGCTCTTTTTCTAAACTTACCTTTGTGTTTTCCCTGAAGATGTTTATCATTTGAAAAATTTCCATTTTGCAAATCTATAATTTTTGAAGCAATAAGTTTTTGTGATTGGGTATCGAGCTTTAAAAATTCTTTTTGAGCGTCTTTATCAAAAGCAACCCTATACATCTATCCCTGCTTTTTTAAACACTTCTTCTAATGGAATAACAGTTGATTTTCCAGCTTTAAGGTTGTCGATCCTTTTATCTGCAATCATTTCATCAAGCTTATCAAAATATAATTCAATCGCTTTTTCAACTAAGCTTGTTCTTGTTTTATCTAATTCTTGTGCATATTCGTCTAATGTTTGAACTACATCTTTTTCAAGTCTTATATTTATCGCTTGTTTCATATTATCTACCTCTTGTAGTTTTGTATCTACAATTGTAGTGCATTGTGATTTTTATGTCAAGTGGAGTATATCTTTTAGCTCTTTAGAAAAATTTAGTTAGTCTAATAAATCCATACTGCTCTGGATACTCTCATCTATAAACTTAAAAAGTTCATCTTTATCATTAATGGCTTCTAAGGATTCACTTCTATGCTCATTTTCAATAAGAGGTGGAACAATATTATTTTGAATAGCTTGAAAAGCCATTACAAGTCTTCCAACTCTTCCATTGCCATCGGCAAATGGGTGTACTCTTTCAAACAGTATATGAAACTCTGCAATATCTTCTAAACTCATATGGTTACTGTTAAATCTATAAAGTAGATTTTCTAAATCATTTGAAATTTTATGAGGAGGTGAAAATTTTATATCTACACCTTTTATATATCTTTCATCTAGTCTATATGCTCCGATAGGTTTAGAAACAAATCAACTAAGTCTTTTATTAATGACACCATTGTCTCTCACAAGGAACTCCATCATGATTTCCATCTATTTTTGTATTTGGACAATGATTTATAAAATATGTAGCTTCTTCACAAGAAGTAATTTGTGAA
>JAADDU010000139.1 GCA_013153755.1 Campylobacterota bacterium
GTATAGCTCCAGTTTATTTTTTGTACTTTTCTAGTTCTGATTTGACTTCTACCATTTATTATCGCAGTATATCGTTCTTCTACATAATATATATCACCTCTACGACCTGTGTACCTACTAAATGTATCTGAATCATAAGTCCAGTAAGGTATATATATGGCTTTTAATTTAGAATCTTCTCCAGCGTATTGTTTTAATTTATTTGGGGCAAACCATCTGTTTTTTAGCCAAGATTTAAAAACCTTTCTAGCTTCTTCTTTTGTAATTTTAAAAGGAAGAATAGCTTGTGGTTGTATGGGTTTATACTGATTTATTTCATTTACTATGGGACTGTCACAATAAGGACAAGTTGAAGCATGGATATCATCATTTATATCAAAAGTTGCAGCACAAGATTTACACTTAACACTAGTAACTTCTATAGGCTTTTTAGTAAAGTTTTTTAGCATTTTTAGTGTTTTGTTATAATCTTTTTCTACAATATTTTTAAAATTTCTTTGTATGATATTGATATGTGAACAGTATGAACATCTAAGCTCACCCTCTATAGCTGAAAATTTTAGTTTTGCACCACATTGTTCACAAGGAAATTGATATTCTTTTTGCATAGTTTATCTTTTAATTTGGTATAGGTGGTGGTGTAGCTTTAAATAAGTTTTTTAGTTTATCAAGTGAGCTTATTTTTTCCCAACCATCCATCCCTTCTCTCCATGCTAATGTTTCTTTTGAGATTTGATTTTTTTGTATCATAGCTTTTATTTGTTCTATAGTTAGTGGACCGGTTGAAACGCCATTTATAGCTAAATAATATGTTTGTGCTTTTGGGATAGGAGGGGGTGTTGGTTGAGAAGTTTGGGTATTAAAACTATTTGCCATTTGAGAAGCCATTGCAAATCCCATTCCCATTCCCATAGCATCTCCAGCAGTTGATGAACCATTTCCTGCGTTTGCTAGAGCTTCTGCTGATTGATATTTTAGGTAATCATCAAGATTGCCAGCAAGACCCATACTTGTTCTTTTATCTAACGCTTCTTCAACTTTTGGTGGAAGAGATATGTTCTCTACAAGAAGTTTTGTAAGTTTTAGACCATATGCACTAAACTCAGGTGTGATTTTATTTTGTATAAAATCACTAACATCTTCATAGTTTGCAGCAAGATCAAGAATAGGAATACTCATCTGTCCGATTATAGTTGCAAATCTTGATACTATAAGGTTTCTAAGTTGTTCACTAATCTCATCAATAGTAAAATAACCATCAGTACCAACTATCTCTGTTAAAAATGTAGTTGGCTCTTGTATAGAGATACTATAGCTTCCAAAAGAACGGATGCGAACAGGGCCGAATTCTTTATCTCTTAGCATAATTGGATTTTTTGTTCCCCATTTTAAGTCAGTAAAGCGACGAGTATTGAAAAAATATACTTCTGCTTTAAAAGGACTGTTAAATCCATGATCCCAATGTTTTAGTGTTGTTAAAATTGGTAGGTTGTTTGTATTTAGTTCATAAATTCCAGCTTCAAAGACATCAGCAATTTCCCCTTCATTTACAAAAACAGCTACTTGTGATTCTCTAACGATAAGTTTAGCTTCATTTTTTATCTCATTACCATATCTTTCAAATCTATATACCATAGTATCGTTTGTGTTATCAGTCCATTCTATAACATCGATAAACTCACCCATTAATTTGTCAAAAAATCCCATGTAAATTCCTTTTTTATAGATTGGTTGTATCAGTTTTTTGAGCTGTTGCTTTGATTAGAGTTTCTTTAAGCTCTTTTTCTAAGTTTTGAAGTTCTTCTTGTGCTTTTTTACGGTTTACTTTGCCTTCATCTGCAATTTTTAAACCATCTTCTATAGTTTCTATAAGAAGTTTATTTGCAAGTTTTATACTCTCTATGTCAAATACACCTCTTTCTGCTAGTTCACGAGTTTGTCTATTTGCTTCTTTAAGATTTTTTGCATTTGCTTCTAGTAGTTCATTTGTTAAATCCATAGCATCTTTTAAAACATTACCAGCTTTTTGATTTCTATATATAGTTATGGTTTGAGCTAGTTGATTTTTCCATAATGGTAAAGTATTTACTATAGTTGAGTTTATCTTGTTTACAAGTGTTTTATCATTATCTTGAACTAGTCTAATAGATGGTAAAGATTGTAAAGCAACTTGTCTAGTAAGCATTAAGTCATGTACTCTTCTTTCAAAATCATCACGAGTAACTCTTAAATCCTTAAGTTCCTGTGCTTGAAGTAAATTTTCACTTTTAGATGCTTTATCTACTAAAAGTGGTATCTTTTCTTTGTCTAAAAAATTTAGATGTTTTTCTCCAGCAACTATATAATGTTCAAGCTCATAAATATAGTTTAAATTAGCATCATATAGTCTATCTAATGATTCTATATCATTTAGAAGTGTTCCTTTTTGTCTTTCAAGTTCATCACTAATACTCTCTATCTGTTCTTTCGTGTCTTCATATTTATTTAAAAAAACAACCAAAGGCTTTGCACGACCTAAAAGTTTATCAAAAAAACCAAGTTCTTTGTTTGGGTCTAGTGCATCTACATCAAATCCTTTTATAGATGCAATCATATTAGAGAGTGGTTCTCCTGCTTTGCCTAACTCTTTGTTCTTTACACCTTCTAAAATTTGTGATGATATATCTGTGATATTTTCTTGTGCATTAGCTCCAAAATGGATAATATCATTAGAGCTTGTTAAGTTTATGTTTTCTAAAACATCATTCACTATACTTTCATCTTTTATCTCTATATTTGCTATCTCTTTTATCATTTTTTCACCTTATAATTTTGTGTGATTCTATCATAGTTATTATAATGAAACTTTAAACTAGCTTCTAGTAGACTTTTTGTATGACCTATAATTAATCTCATTTATGCCATAATATTGGATCAAAATAAAGGTAATATGATAGATATGCAAATGGTAGTAGATTCCCTCTCAAAAGATGGAAAAATTTATAAGAAAATGAAAGAAATCAACCCTAAAGAGCTGGATATTCGCAATAAAATTAAGATATACAAAGCTACAGATACACATGGTTACTTTTGGGCTATCTTTGCAGTTAGCCAAAAGAGTAGACTACTTATGAAAGATGTTGTAAAATTTGAAGAGATATATATGAAATTAACTATATTTTGTGAACATAATTTTAAATATAAGATACTTTTTATAGATGCACCATTATGTTCTAAAGCAAAAGATGCTTTTAAAGCAAAGGGTTGGAAAATAAAATGATAACTTTTTGTGATATAGGTAATACATCATATCACTTTTTAAGAGGCAATGATGATTTTAAAGAGATGGTTGAATCTTTTGAACCATCATCTTTTAAAGAAAAAGTTTTTTATATTTGTGTAAACCCTTTACTTAAAGAGAAGCTACAAGTTTTAGAAAACTGGATCGATTTGTCATCTTTTATAGATATAGACAACTACTATAAAACTATGGGTATAGATAGAATTGTAGCATCTATGGCAGTAACAGATGCAGTCATAGTGGATGCAGGAAGTGCGATTACTGTTGATGTTATAAAAAATGATAAGTTTGATGGTGGTTTTATATGTGTAGGTTTAGATGCAATGCATAAAGCTTATACAGATATTTCTAGTGCTTTAGATTATGAGTTTAATTTTGAAATTAATTTAGAGAGATTACCTAAAAATTCACAAGATGCTATAAGCTATGGTTGCTTAAAACCACTACAAAGAGAAGTTTTATCTTATGGTATGCCTATCGTATTGACTGGTGGTGATGCAGATAGGTTAAAAAAAATCTTTGTAGATGCAGTGGTAGATAAAACTCTTATATTTAAAGGGATGCAAAAGCTTTACTCAAAATGGAGTAAATCTTTAGCTTGAATCATATCTTTATCTCCACGACCTGAGAGATTTACTATGATAAGATTTCCTTTTATATCTTTTATATTTTTTAGATGTGCTACAGCATGAGAACTTTCAAATGCTGGGATTATTCCCTCTTTTTGACTTAACCAAACAAATGCATCTAATGCTTCTTTGTCTGTTATATAATCATAAGTTACACTTTTATTGTCATTATGAAAAGCGTGTTCTGGACCAATTCCAGGGTAATCAAGTCCAGCACTTATAGAGTGAGCTTCAAGGATTTGACCATCTTCATCTTGAAGTAGGTAGCTCATCTGACCGTGAAGTACACCTGGGCGACCTTTTTTAAGGCTACATCCATTTTTATCATCTATACCATAACCACCAGCTTCTATACCGATACACTCTACACCATCATCTTCTAAAAAGTGTTGAAACATACCTATAGCATTACTCCCACCACCTATACATGCTATAACATGGTCTGGAAGACGATTTTCCTTTTCTAGTATTTGAGCTCTTGCTTCATAACCGATGATAGCTTGAAAATCCCTAACCATCATAGGGTAGGGGTGTGGTCCTGCAACTGTTCCGATAATGTAAAAAGTATCTCTTGCATTTGTAACCCAGTGTCTTATGGCATCATTCATAGCATCTTTTAGTGTTCTGCTTCCACTCTCAACTGCATGAACTTTCGCACCAAGAAGTTTCATACGAAAAACATTAAGTTCTTGACGCTCAACATCTTTTGCACCCATAAAGATTTCACATTCTAGCCCTAAAAGAGCAGAAATAGTCGCAGTAGCTACACCATGTTGTCCAGCTCCAGTTTCTGCTATGACTTTTTTATAACCAAGTCTTTTTGCCATAAGCCCTTGAGCTATAACATTGTTAACTTTATGTGCACCTGTATGGTTTAAGTCTTCGCGTTTAAGATAAATCTTTGCATCTAATTCTTTAGAAATATTTTCAGCATAATAAAGAGGAGAAGGACGACCTACATAATCTTTAAGATAGTAGTGAACTTCACTCCAAAAATCTTTATCAAAGCGTATAGATTCATATTCATCTTTTAGTTTTAAAAGTGCAGGCATAAGTGTTTCAGGAACATAACGCCCACCAAAGATACCAAAGTGTCCGTTTTCATCTGGGTCATATTTACTTGGTTTTGGGATATACATCAATCAACCTCTATAACATTATAAACTTTAGTGTTTTTTTCAAGATTTTTTATGCCATCTAAAAATGTTAGTCCGAGTATAAAACAAGCTTCGACACACTGAGCATTTGTTTCATTTATGAGTTTTGCAGCAGCATTTGCAGTTCCACCTGTAGCTATGAGGTCATCTATGAGAAGAACCTTAGCATTTTGTTTTTCACCAAAAGCATCTATATGTATCTCTATCTCATCTTCTCCATATTCAAGTGCATAACTTTGAGATATAGTTTTATATGGAAGTTTGCCTTTTTTACGGATGGGTACAAAACCTAGTCCTAGCATCTGAGCTAAAGCTCCACCAAATATAAACCCTCTTGCATCTATACCAGCTATATAGTCTAAATCATACTCTTTATATCTTTTATGTAGATGATTCATGAGAATTGCAAAAGCTTCTTTGTTGTTAAGCATTGTTGATATATCTTTAAAAACTATCCCTTTTTTAGGAAAATCTTTTATATTTCTTATTGAGTTTTCAATGATTTGTTTTTCATCAGCAGTAAGTATCATTTTTATCCTTTATAGTAGTGCATCTATACGACTTTCTAGTGCCTTAATCTTTCCATTTAGTCTGTCTGTTTCTTGTCTATGTTTAGCATTTCTTTGTTTTAGTACTTTAAGTTCATTTCTTAGTTTGTTAAGCTCTTCGCTTAGTATATCAACATTACCCAATGCTCTTTGAAGTTGTATTTGATACTTTCTTATGAGTATCTCTGCTTCTTTTAGGGTTAGTTTCATAAGGTCATTACCCCGTTGCTCTTTGTTTGTGATACTTTTAAAGTAAAACATCTTTACAAATAAATAGATGCAAAGGATAGAGAGTAGTGTTAGAAGTGACCATTGAAAAAACATGATTAAATCTCTATCTTATCAACTCTTTGAGTGTGGCGACCACCATCAAAGTCATATTTTATCCATGCATCTAAGATAGATTCTGCTACACCACGACCAACTATGCGTTCACCAAAACATAAGATGTTCGCGTCATTGTGACCTCTTGCAACCATAGCAGTATATGCATCATGGCAAAGTGCTGCACGGATACCTTTATGACGATTTGCAGCCATACTCATACCTATACCACTTCCACAGATAAGGATACCATAAGCATCTTTATCTTCTAAAACAGATGTTGCCACTTTATGAGCATAATCTGGGTAATCAACTCTATCTTTTGAGTAAGGTCCTAAGTCTATAACCTCATGCCCTTTATCTTTAAGTAACTCAACTGTATAGTCTTTTAAGTCTATTCCTGCATGGTCAGTTGCAATATAAAATTTCATATTTTTCCTTTATGATATTAGTAAGTTTAGTATGGTCTGAACTGGTAAAAAAAGAACATAATCTTTTAGTGGTGTCATCAAAACAACAAGAACGATAATGATTCCATATCTTTCATTTTTATAAAAAAACTCTGCAACAGCATTTACTTTATATTTTAGTGCTAGATGCATTAAAAAATGGGCTCCATCAAACTGAGGGATAGGGAGTAGATTAAACACTCCCAAAACAACATTTATAATAAGAAGTTGATATACAAATAGATATAAAAAGATATAAAATATACCATCACTTACAAGTGGTGTATGCATAGCAACTATAGCGATAGATGCAAATGCAGCAAGTGTAAAGTTATATACAACACCAGCTAAATCAACTTGCATCGCAGCGTTATATCCACCTTTTCTTATAACTGTAGCGGTATTTATAGGAACAGGTTTTGCCCAACCAAATAAAAAGCCACTATCGCCACCTAAAAGTATAGGTAAAAAGTACATAGTTGTAGGAACTATGATAGTACCTACCAAATCAACATGGGTAAGTGGATTTATAGATAGACGCCCAGCATTTTTTGCAGTTGTATCTCCATACATATATGCTACCCAGCCATGCATGATTTCATGCCCTATGATAGCTACGGCTAATGCAAGTACTGCTGAGATGATTTTTATAATATCAAGAGATTCCATGGTAATCTTTATCTGTTTTTATGCGTTCTTGCCTTGCTTTATCAAGATGCTCAGGCTCTTCTAAGTCTGTTGGTGTCTTTCCAACTCTATCCCATCTTATCTCCCAATTATCATCAATAGAAAAGTAGATAAACCAAGGTGTTCCCTCTATGTTATCATAAGGAACTGCACCCCAAAAACGGCTATCGTTTGAGTGGTCACGGTTGTCTCCCATCATGAAGTAGTTGTCTGCATCTACTTTTATAGGTGCAAAGTTAAATAGTTGAGGAGGGTATCTTCCATTATCTACTATCTTATCATCATGGTGGATACCAGGATGTTTTTTAGTATATGGATTTTTAACCCAAAGTTTACCTCCAAAGATTACTATCTCATAACCTTTAAAATGCTCTTGTATCCATTTATCACCTTCTTTATGATGTATATATAGGTTTTTATCAGATACGAAAAGTTCATCATCAGGAAGTGCAACACATCTTTTTACGAAGTGTTGTTTAGGATTTTGAGGGTATCTAAAGATAACTATATCACCTCTTTTTGGTGTATCTCCATCCATAAGACGCAAAGAATCACTCCAAGGCATGATGGAAACCTCTAAAAATGGTAAGTGAGGCATAGGAATACCATAAGCAAACTTTTTAGCAAAGAGATGGTCACCTATAAGAAGAGAATCTTTCATGCTTCCACTAGGGATACGAAAAGCTTGTGCAATAAAAAAGATAACAAAAAGAACTATAACAATAGTTCCTGTCCAAGAGTTTGAAAATCTGTATGCTTTATGTAAAGTTTCTTTCATCTATGCTCTTTCATCCATATTTGCTTTTGCAGCTTTTAGAGTATTGCTCAGTAGCATCGCTATTGTCATAGGTCCAACTCCACCTGGAACAGGTGTGATATATGAGCATTTTTTACTAACAGCTTCAAAATCAACATCGCCAACAAGTTTACCGTTATCTGCTCTGTTTATACCAATATCTATGATGATAGCACCATCTTTTACCATATCTTCTTTTATGAGATTTATAACACCAACACCAACTAAAAGAACATCTGCATTTAGTGTATGCTTTTTTAAGTCATCTGTAAAGATATGACAAACTTCAACAGTTGCATCTGCATTTAAAAGTAGTGATGCCATAGGTTTTCCAACTATATTTGAAGCACCAACAACAACACAGTTTTTACCTTTTAAGTCTATATCATACTCTTTAAAAAGCTCCATCACACCAAGTGGAGTACAAGGTACAAAACCATCAAGTCCAGTTGTGAGTCTTCCAACATTAAAAGGGTGAAAACCATCTACATCTTTTTGAGGTGCTACTAGTTCAAGTAATTTTATAGTATCTATTTGTGAAGGGAGAGGTAGTTGGATGAGAATCCCATCTATATTTGGATTGTTATTCATCATCTTTATAGTTTCTTCGATAGCTTCTTGAGATATATCTTCTGGCATCTCATGAGTGATAGAGTAAAAACCAACTCTATCACAAGCCTTTTTTTTCATACCAACATAAGCAGCACTAGCTGGGTCTTGTCCAACTAAAATCACAGCAAGACCAGGAGTGCGTCCAGTTTGCTGTTTTAATTCCTTTACTTCATCAGTTACTTTTAATTCTATTTTTTTTGAAAGTGCTTTACCATCTAGAAGTTGCATCTATACTCCATCAAAATTATTTTTTTACTATTATACCGACCTTATGATAATAGATTATTTATGGTAGTACCTATTTAAATCAAATAATCCAGAATTTATAGGATTCTTTTTATTAAAGTCATTTTGAAACCAGTCATATGCATCCCAAAATCGTTTATCACGACGACTTATGAAGTATTTTAAAAGTTTTTTTATATATAGGTCAGAGCCATCAAAGTTTTTAATCACATCAAGAAAATCTGGTAAATCTTTATAGTTTACAAAAGCAAAAGAGTTTGGGTAAGAACCTACATAACCTTCGATAAAATCAAGAGTATCTTTGTTTGGATTTAGCTTGTTTTTTTCTCCAAAAAGTGAGTTGACATTATCGTGCCATCTATTTACAACTATACTAAGTACTATACTTGAACCATCATCTTTTAAGATTCTTACAAACATTGTATTTACATTTCCACCACTCATATGTTTTATGAAGTTTGTACCAGGTGTAGTTAATGACCTTACACCATCTCTTAAGTTTTCTATAGTTTTAAAAGATTTTGGCATTGTTGGTCTTGCTTCATACTCTTTATAATAATTAATGTTATCAAAATCTATCTTTGTTGATTTTAGTATATGATTTTTAACAATTTTTTGAATAAATTCGCCTTTTGGATATATGGTTTTATATCTAACTCTAGTTTTTCTTTTTATCTCAGGTAAGGATTTTCTATCTTCTATATCAGCATCATTAATATACCAAGACTTTAACATTTTTAATCGTTTATTTTTTGGCATATATGCTAAAAAATTTAGTTCACCTTCTATACGTAAAAAATCCATATATCTTCTCACATTTGTTTGGTGTGAAATATTTCCAAAAACATCATAACCAGCCACAAGTGAGTAGTAAATGCGTTCAAATTGTGGATAATCTATAACCCAAGCAGTACGAGGAAGTTCACCTATTACACCTTTATGAACCGAAGCACTATCAAAGTGTCTGTATATAGTTAAAAGTGGTGCATCTTCTGCTCTATCTCCTTTCCAAATAGATTTTACTTCTTCCCCATCAGGATATGTTTTATCATAAAGAGTTTCTTTTGCTATGAAGTATCTAGCATATTTTTCTCTATAAGCATCACTAAAAGTATCTAGTAGTTTTTGTGAACTTGTTTCTATGGGCATACTTAAATTATCTGCTTGAGATAGTATAAAGTTCGGATTTTGTAGAGTTAAATCATATTTTGGGTCTTTAAACATAACCCAAAAATTATCGTGTATAACATTTAGTGCCATCTGTCCACGGCAAACTGGACCTCTTATAAATGTCATAACTATATAGTGAGAGTTATTTAGTAAAAATTGGTAACGACTTTTAGCTGGTATTTGGTAAAAGGCTAAAAAAGGGTTTGCACTAAGTTTTGTTTCATAACTTATATAGTGTGGTTTTTCTACCCATTTTGGTTTTATAAAAAGTTTTTTTAGCCTTTTTAATTTTGCATCATTAAATTTTACTACCATATGTGTTTTATGAACTATGGTTGAGTGGATTTTTTGAAGTCTATAATAAAACTTGTCTATATTTGGGTCATCAAATGGGCGTATAGATGCAATGGTATCTATCTTTTGTGGTGATGGTGTTTTTGAGCGAACTATCTCAAAAAATTCATTTGGTGCATCTGTAAAATACCAATGAGCTAGATAAAAATGTTCATATAAATATCTTGCTGTTACAGAGTGCTTAGCATCACTTTTATTTAAAAAAGCTTCCCATTTAGCTATCTGCTTTTGTGCATTTTTACTGGGTTTAGTCAAATCTTCTTGCTCTTTTTTTGTTGGTCCTTTTGAACCTTGTGCTAACCATTGTGCTAGTGTGTTGTACTCTGTGTCTTTTATGGCTGGAAAACCATAAGGCATTCCATGATTTGGTTTATCTTCTATATATTCACTCATCTCTTTTTTGTTTTTAGGGCATACTAACTCATCTTTTTCAGGTTGGTAAGAGCCTATGACTTTAGGGTGTTTTTTCTTATCATAAAGCATATGAATCATTATAGAATCGTTATAACTTTTGTTTGTATCAGAGTTATTTATTAGTGAATAAAATCCTTTTTTACGCCATCCATTTGTATTTTTTGCATCTATAAAAAGTCTTGTAGGATTTTGTGCATCTAAACGCATAGCATCATAAACTAAAATTTTACTTGCACCTCTGTCTATGCCCTCAAAAGAGCTCATTTTAGCTTGACATGGGGAGTTGTAACAAGAGTGACAAGTAACACATCTTTTGTCTAATATAGGTTTTACATCTTTTAAAAAGCTTATATTTTTAGTAGTTTGTTGTACTTTTACAGGTTTTAGGAGTGGTGTTGAACAACCTAAAAATAGATAACTAAAAAGAACTATAGTTATCTGCAGTATTTTGATTTTCATTATTATATATCCATTGCTTTAAAGCTCATAAATTATTTTTTTGATATTATATCATCAAAATATAAGGAATTTTATGAGTAAGTATCTATGTATAATTTTTATACCTATGTTCTTAATTGCTAAAACAAGTTTTATAACACCTATGGAGTACGCTTCTCAACTATATAAAAATCCAAGAGGTATAGGATGTCAATATTGTCATGGAAAAGATGGTGAGGGTAAAATAGTAGCAACCTATGTACATAAAGGTGTAAAAAAAGAGTTTGCTGGACCAGCTATTAATCATATGCAATACTCAAAATTTTACAATAAATTAAATAAAAGAAATAAAGGTATGCCTAGATATTTTTTAACAAAAAAAGAGATAAAAGCTCTTTATTTGTATTTGCATAAAGATGATGAAAAAGAGGTTCAGAATGCTGAATGATTTTTTAAAGAGTGTTGAGAAAGCTTATGAACAACGGGACTTAGCAACACTTGATAAACTTGCTGTACCTACTTATAGAGTTATAAATCATACTAAAAGTTATAGTTCTGTTTTGATGCTATCATGTAACAACATAAAGCATTTAAAAAAGATAGACTTGTTAGATGCAGAGTGTATAATGTTAAACCTTGAGGATGGAGTTAGTAAAGAAGATAAACCTTTTGCTCTTGTTTTATGTGCTATATTTTTATCTATTTTTAAAGAGTGTGATAAAAAGCTTGTAGTTAGAATAAATGCTTTAGAAGAGGGTGGTTATGAAGAGATAAACTACCTAAATCAGTTTATGCCAGATGCTATAAGAGTTCCAAAAATCAGAACGCAAAGAGAGGTTAAAAATGCTCTTGCTCTTTTAAAAGATGAAACTGAGTTACATCTTTCCATAGAAACTGCATCTAGTTGGCATAATCTAGCAAATTTAAAAATCGACAAAAGAGTTTGTGCTTTTTATCTTGGTATTTTAGATCTTTTTGCAGATATGGGACTTCCTCAAAGTATGGTTAATAGAGATAATCCAACTATGCTATATATACTTTCACATTTTCTTATAACTTCAAAGTCTATAGGGGTAAAACCTATCTCATTTGTGTATCAAGAGTTTAAAAACTTAGAAGAGTTTACTTCGTGGCTTAAGCTAGAAAAAGAGATAGGCTATGATGCTAAAGGGTGTATATCTCCTAAGCAAGTAAAGCTTGTAAATGAGATGTTTATAAATAATGAAGAGGAGATAAAAAGAGCTAAGATTATTGTAAAGCTTTTTGAAATGCATAGAGATAGTGGAGTGACAGGATTTGTAGATGAAGAATATGGATTTATAGATGAACCCATATATAAAGGTGCTTTGTCTGTGCTTGAAAGTCTATCTTAAGAGGTGTTTTATATGATTTATATAATATTTTTACTTTTTACATTTGGAGTACTTTTTGTTGCTTTTTATCAGTGGCAGTATTTTATGATTTTTTCTCCAACATATTATAGAGAAGATGAGTTAGAAGATGGTTATGAAATATTAGCTATCAATGTAGATAAAAATATAGAGTTAGAAGGTGTAGTTTATGAGCCAAATAATGCTAAGGCTACACTTTTGTTTTTTGGTGGTCGTTCACATGATAGTGTAGGGCTTATAAAAAAGCTTTCTAATAAATTTCCAACAACAAGAATCATAACATTTAATTACCGTTCATATGGGAAAAGTAATGGTGTTATAAATGAGAAAAATATATTTCAAGATTCTTTAGAGATTGCAAAAATTATCCAAAAAAATTATGGAGATTTTTATATACTTGGTTTTTCATTAGGCTCTAGCGTAGCATCTTTTGTAGCGTCTAAACATAGATGCAGTGGTGTTTTTTTAGTTGGTGTTTATGATAGTGTTGCTGGTATAGGAAAAGTTAAGTATGGTGTTGATTTGTCATGGATTTCAAGATATAAGTTTAATAATACAAAGATTGTAACAAATATAGATGCAAAAACTTATGTTTTTGTAAGTAAAGCAGATAAGACGACATATATACAAAACTCAAGAAATATAAAAAAATACTATAAAAACTTAACCTATTATGTAGAGTTTGAAGATTTAACTCACAAAGAGCTTCTTTGGAATGATATGGTTGTTAAAAAGATAAATGAGGTGCTAGATGCATAACCTTTTTCGTATGGGATTTTATATATGCTTGTTAAGCATAGAGTTTTTAGCAACAACTACTAGAGAGATAGAAGTTATACAAAATACATGGGATAAAGCAAATCATTTTATAGCTTTTTTTACTCTTTATATACTTTTATCTTTAGCATATAAAAACTTTAGTACAAAACTTAAGATTTTGTTTCTTTTAGCTTTTGTATATATGTCGTCTTATCT
>JAADDU010000005.1 GCA_013153755.1 Campylobacterota bacterium
TTTTAGAGAGTTAAACATCTCTAAATCTGCATCTAGCATCTTAGCTACTTTAGAAACAGAATCATATATAAACTCTCTATTTACAAGAGTTTGTAATTGTAGCGACCTTTTTATAACTTCATTTGTAAGCTCTTTACATAAAATATGCTTATCTATAAATAACTCTTTAAATTTTTTATAATTTACACTTAATACTGTAGATTCTTCCACTAACGCAACATTTGAAAAGGAGTAGATAGTATCTTGTTTTAAATCTGAGATTTCAGAGATAAGTGTATTTTTATATATATAGTAAAGAAAAATTTCATTTGTATGTTTATCTATCTTGTAAGCTTTTGCTAAGCCATCGCTTAAAAATAAAAGTTCATTAGTATCTTTTTGCTCATAATATAAAATATAATTCTTTGGATAATTACAAACACTAGATATAGCTGAAAGTTGTTCTGCTTGTGCATCTGTTAAGGTTGAAAAAAAATCTTGAGATTTTATAGCATCTATAACAGACAAAGCAAATCTATTTTAAACCGATGCATCTACTTTGTGTTATATCAAAGCGAAACAAAGTTTTTTTACTTTTAGCACTAATATATATATAACTTGTATTTATACCTGCTTCTAAAAGTTTGCTCGAAGATTGGCAAACACCTGTTGTTACAGCTCTTTGCATTCTAGAATGATCTTGCTTAATGATAGTCTCATCTTTTTTTACACCTGTATTTATTTCAAAAGTATAAATAAGTGTTGAACCTTGATTCTTCACATCCATGAGAGTTGTATATCTATCAACTTTTTGAGGTAAATTTTTAGACAAACCTTTTGCCATGAGCTTTGCAACCTCATTTTTTTGCTTAATCATCTCTTTTTTTGGAAACTCTTGAGTTCTTATCTTTAAATCTTGCGCAAAACAAAAACTAAAAGATGTTGCAAGTAAAAAAGCAGCTAAAACTATCTTTTGCATCTATCTACATCCCACCTAGAGCTTTTTTAACATTGTCATTTGCCATACTTATGTTCCAAACAGGCTCCCAAACAACTTCAACTTCAACACTTTTGATGTTTGCCATCTTCTCAACAGACTCTTTTACCCACTGAGTAATCATCTGGTGAAGTGGACAAGCTCTAGTTGAGAGTGTCATAGTAACTTTTACATTACCCTCCTCATCACAAACAGCATCATATATAAGTCCCATCTCAACAAGGTTAAAACCAACCTCTGGGTCAATAACAGTAGAGATAGCTAAAAACAGTTCATCTTTTGAATACATAATCTAAAATCCTTTTTATTTAAAATTTATCATATAAAATACACTTCTAACAAATGCTACAGCACCAACAACTAAAAATGATGCTCCTGCACTCACAAGTGTTTCGTTACCAACGAGTATAGCAATACTAACACAAATAACACCCAAAGCAGAAAAGATAAACTGTGCCTGAGAGCTTTTTAGTGGTACCATATCGGCTAACATCGGTACTTTTTGCTTACCAACAAGGGGAGAAAACTTTTCAAACCATACTAAAAATGGGATGATTTTATATATATGTCCCGTTATCAAAAATGCAAAAAAGCCAAAAAAGACTAACCAGCCAGATGCTAAGAGGAGCTTATCTCCACCTATCATAAGATATAAAAGCCCCATAGCTAACGCTACAACCATAGATATATATGAAAAAATTAAAGATATAAAATATATATCATTATCTTTTCTTGGTCTTGTTACATAGATAATATATATAAGATAGAAGTAAACCATCATAGATGCAATGGATAGTATATACCCTATATGTTCTATCGCTGGACTATCTATAAATGAAGAAACAACAACTAAAGAGACACCACTACTCATCATCCACATAGCCACTTCTAACGGTTTCATAGAAAAACCATGTGAGAGTGTAAACATAGGAACAAGTACAACAGAGAGTCCCATGATAGTTATACCTATATAACCACCTATAACCATATAAACATGGCTTCTTAAAAGCTCTGTAATATCTACTGTAATAGTACCAGCATAAGATAGTGCCATAACAAGACCAACTATGATACCAAAAAATAAAAATGTATTAGAGATAAGAACACTACTCATAACTATAGTTAATTTTGGCACTTTTGAGATGGTCATAAATATCTCCATCACAAATATCATCATAGAAGTTAAAACTATAACACCACCATAAGGAAGTAATGCAGGAGAGTATAAAAACCCAAATACCATCAAAACAGTACCTATTAGAAGTAATGGCCAAATAGCATAGAAGAGTTCCACCCCAAAATGCCCTACTTCAAGTACAACTGGGACTAGTTGAGCCATCGCACCAAAAATCGTCATCATCACAAAGCCTAATAAAAACAGATGTACAAAACTAAGAACTTTTGGAGAAACAAATGAAAAATCATCTACACCAAAAGAGAAGATAAAAAATGAGGCTATGAGGTAAAAAAAACTCCCTATAATAAAAAAGGGAGCTATAAGTTTAAATGGTGGGGCAAAATCTTGCGAAATAGCATTCATTTATGATTTTTAACCGTGACAAGCAGTCTGATTTAAATCAGAATCAACACCTGCATTAACATTAGTAAAAGTTACTTTTACTAGACCACCTTCTATATCTTCAGCTTGATGAGCTATATCTGCTTCAAGTTTAGCAAAAAGACCACCTGGTGCTTTATGGTTAATCATAACAAGTACATTATTTGTATTTTTGATAAGTTTTAAACCACTCATAGCATTTACCATTGGATGAGGAGGACCTTCTGCTGAAGTATCAAAGTAGTAAGTACTCACACCATCTTTTGCTAGTTCAAAAAAGTCAACAGTTGCACCTTCAACTTCAATCTTTTTAGCTTCACTTGGAATATTTGACATATTATAAATCCTTTTTTTAATTATAACCTCAATTGTAATAAAGATTTATCTATATGCCATTGATATATATCAACATTACATTAATTTAGGCAAAACTAGTCAGATTAACCTCTTGTTTGTCCACTTCCATAAATCTTATATTTATAAGTTGTAAGTCCCTCTATCCCCATAGGCCCTCTAGCATGAAGCTTATTTGTACTTATGCCAACTTCTGCGCCAAAGCCAAATTCTCCACCATCTGTAAACTGGGTAGAAGCATTTAGATAAACACAAGCAGAATCAACACCATTTAAAAACTCTTCTGCATTAGTATAGTTTTCTGTTATGATTGCATCTGAATGAGCAGAACCATATTTTGCAATATGTTTTAGAGCTTCATCAACCCCATTTACAAGTTTTATAGATAAAATATTATCAAGATATTCAGTATCGAAGTCTTCATCAGTTGCTAGTTCAAGATCTAAAATCTTTTGTGTTGCTTCACAGCCTTTTAAAAGAGTACCAAACTCATCATACTTCTCTTTTAACATTGGTAAAATTTGTGGTGCTATATCTTTATGTACTAAAAGAGTTTCCATCGCTCCACATATACCAACTCTTCTACATTTTGCATTTAAAGATACTTCTAGTGCTTTTTGTATATCTGCCTCTGCATCTATATATGTATGGCAAAGCCCTTTATCATGTTTTACAACACTTACTGTAGCATTTTGACTTACATACTTTATAAGTCCTGCTCCACCACGAGGGATAATCAAGTCAACATACTTATCCATCTTTATAAGTTTTGCTACACCCTCTCTTGAACTATCTGGTATCAAAGATATTAAAGAAGTTGGAAGATTATTTTTAGCTAAAACATTTTGAAGAGTTTTTGCTATGGCTTTGTTAGAATTTTCTGCCTCTTTTCCACCCTTTAAGATACAAACATTTGAACTTTTAAAACATAATGCTGCTGTATCACTTGTAACATTTGGACGAGATTCATAGATGATACCTATAACACCTATGGGGATACTAACCTTTTCTATCTTCATGTTTGTTTCAGTTATCCATCCATCTAAAACTCTACCAACCGGCTCTTTTAATGAAGAAATATCCTCGATTGCCTTAGCCATCCCTTGAATTCTTCCATCATCTAAAAAAAGTCTATCCATCAAAGCTGATGAAAGATTGTTTTTTTCTCCATCAAGCATATCTAATTTATTTGCTTTTATTAGTTCTGAAGAATTATCTCTTAAAGCCTGAGCCATCTCTCTTAAGACTCTATTTTTTTCACGACCACTTATAGTAGATAAGATTCTACTTCCATCTTTTGCTTTTTGTAAAAAATCTTCCATATCTAAACCTTATAATTTTAACCTAACTTTTTAAAGACTCTAATTGCTCTAAAACTTTAGCTTTTTTAGCCTCTGCATCTGCTAAAAGTGCTTTGTTTTTCTCTAAAACATCTGCTGGTGCATTTGCTACAAATCTTTCATTGTTAAGCATACCATTTAATTTGCCTATCTCTTTGTCTAATTTTTCATTTTGTTTAGTCAGTCTGTTTATGATAGGTGTCAAGTCTATACTGTCTGTTGGTATAAATGTCTCACACAAGTCAGATATATCACTAACCGCATTTTCTATCTTTTGCTCAGTAAACTCAACCACTTCAACCTTAGCAAGTTTTGTGATAAATGGTAACATCATCTCTTTTTGTTTTTCAGATATGCCATCTATCTTAACAAATGCTTTGTCTATTTTTTGGTTTGCCAAGTCAACTAAAACTTTTGCTCTTCTTATAGATACAATCGCATCCATGATGATTTCAAAAACTTTTTCCTCTTTGCGTTTTTTTGTTTTTGATGGATATGCTTTAATCATGATAGATTCACTATCTTCCAAGCTAGTTCCACTAAGTTCATGGTATAGATGCTCTGTGATAAAAGGCATAAATGGGTGTAAAAGTTTCATAGACTCTTTAAAAATCGCTCCAAGTTCAACTATAGCACCCTTGTCTGCTTTACTAAGCTCAATCCCCCAACCACAAAACTCATTCCATAAAAATCTGTACATTGTTAGAGCTGCATCATTAAACTTATACTCATCAAGATAAGTTCTAACCTCTTTTGTTGCAAGATTTAGTCTTGAAGCCATATATTTTCCAAGGTCAGTTTGAAGACAAAAACCTTTCATGTCTGGAAAAGTATCTACATTCATCTGAAGATATTTAGATGCATTGTAAAGTTTGTTTGTAAAGTTACGGTTTTGCTCTAGTTTTTCCGTACTCATACGGATATCACGACCTTGAGCAGCACTTATAGCAAGGGTAAAACGGAGTATATCAGCACTGTATTTTTCAACCATATCAAGAGGGTCTATAACATTGCCTTTAGATTTACTCATCTTATCGCCCTTCTCATCCCTTACAAGAGCATGAAGGTAGATATGGTTAAATGGTAACTCACCATTAAAACTCTCACCCATCATCATCATCCTAGCTACCCAAAAGAAAAGGATGTCAAAACCAGTGATTAAGAGTGTATTTGGATAAAAATCTTTCATATCGTCTGATTTGAAAAGTTTATCCATCTCTGTATCGCCATTGCAACCCAGGTTGTCCCTCTCTGGTGCATTGCACCATTCACCTTGACCCCAACCCAAAGTTGAAAAAGGCCACAATGCAGAGCTAAACCAAGTATCAAGAACATCTGGGTCTTGTGTAAGATTTTTAGATGCACATTTTGGACACTCTGTAGGGTTGTCCTCTTTTGAAGCAAACTCATGCTCACAATCATCACAGTAAAATACAGGTATCTGATGCCCCCACCAAAGTTGACGGCTTATACACCAGTCTCTTAAATCTCCCATCCAAGAGTTATATGAGTTTATCCAGTGTGGAGGGAAGAACTTAGCTTCGCCGTTGTTTGTTTTTTCTATAGATTTTTTAGCTACTTCACTTCTAACAAACCACTGTTTTGAGATATATGGCTCAACCACATTTTTACATCTGTAACAATGCCCAACTTGATGTTTATGATCCTCTATCTTAACTATAAAGCCCTCTTCATCAAGTCTTTTTACGATAGTATCACGAGCTTCAAGTCTCTCTAAACCTTTAAACTCTCCAGCATAATCGTTTAGTATCCCTTTTTCATCAAAAACAGTTATAAACTCTAAGTCGTGTCTTTTTCCAACTTCGTAGTCATTTTGGTCATGTGCAGGTGTAACTTTTACCACACCCGTTCCAAACTCCATATCAACATGCTCATCAGCTATTATCTTTACAGTTCTATCAAGTAGTGGAAGTTTTATCTCTTTACCTATGATACTTTTATATCTCTCATCTTCAGGATGAACCATAACCGCAGTATCGCCAAAATATGTCTCAGGTCTAGTTGTTGCTACCTCAACACTACCACTTCCATCAGCAAAAGGGTAAGTTATGTGGTAAAATTTACCATCAGTATCTTCATGTTCCACCTCTATATCACTCAAAGCTCCATCGTGTGTACACCAGTTAACCATATAGTTTCCACGGATGATAAGACCCTCATTGTATAGATGCACAAAAGCCTCTTTTACAGACTTTTGAAGCCCTTCATCCATAGTAAAACGCTCTCTCTTCCATGCAGGAGTCACACCCATCTTACGAAGTTGTTGAGTCATGATTCCAGCAGATTCCTCTTTCCATGCCCAAGCTTTGTCTAAAAATGCCTCTCTGCCTATCTCCTCTTTTGTAGTACCCTCAGCTAAAAGCTGTTTTTCTACAACATTTTGAGTAGCAATCCCTGCATGGTCAGTCCCTGGTTGCCAAAGAGTTTTATAACCATCCATCCTCTTGTAACGAGTTATAATATCTTGAAGTGTAAATGTAAGTGCATGACCTATGTGAAGACGACCTGTAACATTTGGAGGTGGCATCATGATAGCAAAAGTTTTACCCTCTTGTTGTATCTCTTTGTTACCCTCTACCTCAAAGTAGCCTCTATCTTCACAAATCTTATAAAATTTGTCTTCTATTTTACTTGGTTCATAGCTGTTTGTTGACATATTTAGCCTTAATTTAAATGGTTTAAAATTTTGCGATTATATCAAATATGTAGTGAGTTTTTGCTTAGCTGATTGTAGAGGAAGTAAAAAGTGGTACTAAAACCACTTTTTAAGTTTTAAAGATTTGCTACTGATTTAGCCCAATCTTCCATAAGTTTATTCATATCTTCGTTTGGAGCTTCTAAAAAATCTACAACAAAAGAGTCATTTAATTCACAAACACCTATGCTTCTAGGTCTAGCAGCTAACATCTTAGTATTTGGTATAGCTTTACCAAAACAAAAAACTATATTTTGTGCATCTAAAATATCTTCATTTATAGCTCCACCTATCTTTGTAGTGTGTGCATAGTGGTCAAAAGTAGCTATAAACTGAGCTATATTATGCTCATTTACTAATTTTTCAAAGTGTGCAATAATCTCTTTTGCAGTTTTATAACTTGTTTCTTCTTTACCTATTTCTAAACTATATACTGGATATTTTTCCAATAAAATGCTTTTTTTCATCTATATTTCCTATTGTTATATTAAGTATAATTATATAAAATTTTTAGTTAAAAAAAGCTAAATATTTATATCCCTTTTATCTGTTTTTTTATTTCTACTTTATCTTCATACATAATTTCGTCTGCCATTGCGATAATAGAACTAATGTTATCACCACTTTGATATGAAAGAACACCAAATGAAAAACTAACATGAAAAGATGAAGCATTTGCTTTTAATTTTTTAGTTAAAATACTTTTCCTAAGTGAGGTTAGATAAGATTTAGCTTGTTCTAGTGTTATATTTTCAGGAAAGATAATGATAAATTCATCTCCACCATACCTTAAAACATCATATCCAATTTTTCTTAGCTGATTTGCTATAAATATAAGAACTTTATCTCCTATAATATGCCCATAAGTATCGTTGACTATTTTAAAATAATTTAAATCTATCATAGCCAAAGTACCATTTAGTTTAAAATTATTTGAATTTTCTTGCAGATGCTTATCGTGTAGCCATTTTCGATTATAAACATTTGTTAATTCATCTTTATAGATAATCTCTTTTAACTTTTCTATCTCTTTACGAAGAGACTCAGTCTCTTTTATAACATCATTTAAAACAGACTCATCTTTTTGTTGTATTGCATCTATGGCTTTAGTTGCACTTTTTCCAAGCTTTTTAGCACTATCTGATGCTTTTATTTGTAGTTTTGTTAAGTTAGCACATTCAACTAACATTAAATTCTTAGCTAACTCTTTTTCATCTTTAATATCTACATCATAATCAGATGCAAACTTAGAAAATATAGAAGCATATATACTCGGTGTAACAACAGAAAGTTGATCTATCGAGTTTTTTGTTTCATTTGAAATAATCTTCAATTTATCATCCATTATATGCCTTTATAAAATTGTCCATCATTATGCTCTTATTGTGTTGAATAATACTTTAAATCTATATAGCTATAATCACATTTTTAATTTATGTGTAAAAGGAACACTTTGCCACTATCTAGACTTAATGAAAGACAGTATAATGCTGCTACTTCACAAGCTTCTCAAAATCTTATCATTGCATCTGCTGGGACTGGCAAAACATCAACTATAGTTGGTCGTATAGGTTATCTTTTAAATAACAACATAAAACCTCAAGAGATTTTACTACTTACATTTACAAATAAAGCAGCAGCAGAAATGGTAGCTCGTGTAGGAGAGCTTTTTGGTAAAAATATCGCATCTAAAATAGATGCAGGAACTTTTCATGCAGTTAGTTATAGATGGCTAAAAAAACTAGATAAGAGAGTGGTACTTAAACAACAAAGGGAATTAAAAACACTTTTTAGAAGCGTGTTTGAGAAGCGTTCTTTTGAGCATATAGGCTCTGAAGTTACCCCTTATGGAGGAAACTACCTTTATGACTTATACTCCTTTTACCAAAATACTGAACTAACTCAACATTTTGAAGAATGGATAATCCAAAACTACCCAGAACATGAACTTTTTGCCATGATATATGCTGATGTTGTAGAGGAGTTTGAATCTTTAAAAAAAGAGTATGGTTTTTTAAATTTTAATGATTTACTACTAAATTTTAGAGAGCTTTGCAAAACAAAAGATTTGGGTTACAAAGAGGTGCTTGTAGATGAGTATCAAGACACAAATGCACTTCAAGGTACACTCATAGATGCGATGAATCCACCATCTCTTTTTTGTGTTGGTGATTATGACCAAAGTATCTATGCTTTTAATGGTGCAGATATATCCATAATCGGTTCTTTTACCTCAAAATTTCCAGATGCAGTGGTTCATACCCTTACGAAAAACTATCGTTCAACTCTTCCCATACTCTCCCTTGCATCTAAAGTTATAGAACATAACGAACGCATCTACCCAAAAGAGTTAGAAGTTACAAGAACACAAACATCACAAGCTCCAACCCTTTTGGCTTATGATGAGCTTTTTGACCAGTACCATGCCATAGCAGCAAAGATAAGAGACACTATGACACCACATGAAGAGATTGCAGTTATATTTCGCAACAACTCCTCTGCTGATGGGATAGAAGTGGGGCTTCGTGAGCTTGATATACCTTGTAAAAGGAAAGGTGGAACAAGTTTTTTTGACTCTCGTGAAGTTAAAGCTGTTTTGGACTTTTATACTTTACTTATAAATGAGTCAGATATGATGGCATTTATCCACCTTTTTGAGTTTGCAAGAGGGATAGGTAGTGCTATGGCAAAAGAGTTATATATAGCTCTTAAAACTTTAGGACATGGAAGTATATTTTACGGTCTTTATGCTCCTGATGAGTCTATAAAAAACCCTTTTGAGAAGAGAAAATTAAACCGTCAACTTGGTCTTTTTGATGAATTTTTAGAGCTTGGAAGTGTTGGAAAGTTTGCAAAACTTGGATTTGAAGCAAAGTTTATGAAAAATCCCATATTAAAGCATCCAAAACTCACAAAAGACAATGCAACTTTTTTACATGATTTTTACCTTTTGTTTCGTGATTTAAAAGGGATAAAACGACCACAAACAGTTGTAAATAAGATTTCTACTTCACAAGTTTTCAAATATATTGCAGAACTACTTTCAAACAAAAGAGCTCAACTAAAAGATGGCTCTATAGATGAAAAACAAAAAACAGAATCACTTGTTCGCATACAGAGGAAGATGGTACTTTTAGAGGAGTTATCAAAACCTTATAATGAACATGAAAGATTTTTAAATGCTATGATTTTAGGCTCATCAGATTTAACACAAGGCGATGGAGTAAACCTCTTAAGTGTCCATGCATCTAAAGGTTTGGAGTATAAAGAGGTTTATATAGTTGACTTGATGGATGGGAGATTTCCAAATAGAAAACTGATGCAAAGGGGTGGCTCACTAGATGAGGAGCGAAGACTTTTTTATGTCGCAGTAACAAGAGCAAAAGATATACTTTATCTTAGTTTTGCGAAGTATGATAAAATCAAAAAAACAAACTTTATGCCATCTCAGTTTTTATATGAAGCTGGACTTGTACCAAAAGATGAAGCATATAGAGCTTTAGTTTTAAAAGAGCTAGATAAAGAAGAGTCTTAAGCTCAGTATATCTCTTTTACCCTACCAACTTCACCACTCATAAGACGAACTTTTATCCCATGTGGATGAGTCGGAGATTTTGTAAGCAAATCTCTAACTATCCCATCTGTAAGTTTTCCTGTATCTTGGTCTTGTTTTAAAACTATGGCAACACTCATACCATGTTTGAGATTAGCTCTTTTTGTACCATCTGACATATTTACATCCCCATATAAGGTTTCAAAACTTCAGGAATATCTATACTTCCATCCTCGTTTTGAAAGTTCTCCATAATCGCCACCATAGTACGACCAACAGCTAAAGAACTTCCGTTTAGTGTATGGATAAACTCATTTTTCTTACCATTTTTGTATCTAATTTTTGCTCGTCTTGCTTGAAAATCTCTTGTGTTACTTATAGAGCTTATCTCACGGTATGTGTTTTGCCCTGGTAGCCATACCTCTATATCTACAGTTTTAGCAGCCCCAAAACCTAAATCTCCAGTACAAAGAGTTACAAGTCTATGAGGTAATTCTAGTGCAGTTAGTATGTCAGATGCACAAGATACCATCTCATCAAAGATTTTATCGCTATCTTGTGGTTTTGTCATACAAACAAGCTCAACTTTATGAAACTGATGTTGTCTTATCATCCCCCTTGTATCTCTTCCAGCTGCTCCTGCTTCTTTTCTAAAACATGATGTATAACCTGTCATTTTTATAGGGAGTTTGTCTGCTGGGATTATCTCATCTTGGTAAAGGTTTGTAAGTGGAACTTCTGCTGTTGGGATAAGATACAAATCAAGCCCATCCATCTTATATAAATCATCCTCAAACTTTGGAAGTTGTCCAGTTCCTTCTAGTGCTTTTCTATTAACCAACTGAGGTACACTTACTTCTGTATAACCTCTGTTTGAGTTAAAATTAAGCATAAAGTTTATCAAAGCTCTCTCAAGTTTTGCACCCATATCATAAGCTACACTAAAACGGCTACAAGCTAGTTTTACACCTCGCTCAAAATCTATCCAGCCATTCTCATCTGCTAACTCCCAATGCTCTTTAGGTGTAAAATCAAATGATGGAGGAGTAAGAACTTTTTTTATCTCAACATTATCATCTTCATCCTCACCATCTGGAACATCATCATCTGGCATATTTGGTATAGACATAGCTAAAGATTCTAGCTCCTCTTGAGCTTTTCTTTGTATCTCAAGAGCTTCAGCTATAACTATCTTGTTAGCATCAACTCTAGCTTTTAGCTCACTTATATCTTTACCCTCTCTTTTATAAATACCAAACTCTTTACTCATGGAGTTTTGCAAGGCTTGAAGTGTCTCAAAACTAGCTTTTGCTTTTTTTAGCTCTTCATTTTTAAGTTTTAGTTTCTCTAAAAGCTCTGCATCTACACCTTTTCGCATCAACTTTTTACTTACATTATCAAAATCTTTTTGTAACATTTTTAAATCTATCATTTTTTTTCCTATATTATATTAGTATATCTTTTGCTATATCAAATTTATTTGCAGTCATAAGATGAATCTTTGGATGAAGCTCTTTTATATCTTCAAAAAGTTTTTTACTGAGTTCAAATCCAACTTTGTACTCCTCTTTTTCACCTTTTTCATTTGCTACTCTGAGTGCTTCTATCCAATGATTAGGTACATTTATCCCTGGTACATGAGCAGATAAAAACTGAGCAGTACGAAGTTTTGTGATGGGAAAAATCCCAAAAATCAGTTCAGCTCTTTTATGTTCACTGCAACACTCTTCATTTGCCATATCTCTTAACTCTAAAAGTCTTTTTGCATTTTCTACATTATATACAGGTTGAGTTATGATACCTATAGCACCATGTTTTATCTTTTTTTGTATCTTCTTTTGAAGTGTTTTTGGGTTTTTAGCAAAAGCATTCATAACTGCAAACGGATATATCTGGTTTGGTCTTTGGGCAAATGGTTTACCTGCATAGTCCATGCCAGAGTTAAAAGCACTCATAATATCAAGAAGTAATGAGCTGTCACCTTCAAAAACACCTTTTGCATGTGGTTGGTCAGATATATTTGCAGGGTCACCTGTTAGTGCTAAAAAAGCTCTAACATCAACCTCATTTGCACCAAGCAAGTCAGACTGAAGTGCTATCTTGTTTCTATCTCTCATGCTCATAGTTGCTATAACAGGTTTGTTAAACCTATCTTGAAGCATCTTTGCAGCAAACAAAGAGTTATACTTTAGTTTTGCTAGTGGATTATCAGTCGTTGTAAAACCATCTACTAACTTATCAAGTTCCAATTCTTCTAACTTTTGTATGGTCGGCAAAAATGTTGCAGAGTGAGTTGGAGTGGTCTCAAGTGTTATATATGTGTCATTTTTTAATTTATTTATGAGTTTATCAAACAAAAATCATCCTAAGTGGGTATAATTTCGACATTATATCAAAGAGAGAGAAAATTTATGTTAAAACTAGCCGTTTTTGATTTTGATTCTACACTTATGGATGGGGAAACCATCGATTTTTTTGCTGATGAGCTTGGAATTGGCAAAGAAGTTAGCCGTATTACAGAGGAAGCCATGAGTGGAAGACTCGATTTTTTTGAATCACTTCAACAAAGAGTTGGACTTTTAAAAGGTCTTGATTATAGTGTGGTAGAAAAAATCAGTCAAAATTTACCATATATGAATGGTGCAAAAGAGACTATAGCCGAACTTAAGAAAAAAGGTATAACTGTAGTTTGTTTTAGTGGTGGATTTAGAAGTGCTACAGGTTATGCAAAGGATATCTTAGGTTACGATGCAGATTTTTCAAATGTACTGCATCAAAAAGATAAAAAACTTACAGGACTTGTAGGTGGAGATATGATGTTTTCGCACTCAAAAGGGGATATGCTCACAAGATTACAAAATGTTTTAGGCGTAACAAAAGAACAAACTCTTGTTTGTGGAGATGGTGCAAATGATTTGA